>NZ_JBZRPK010000535.1:0-6824 GCF_058382125.1 Haloferax sp. s1 | reverse complement strand
GGCGATGTCGGTCGAAATCGTCTCCGGACGACCGAGGAGGTGGACGGTCACGTCGTACTCCTTCAGGAACCGTGCGGCGACGAGGGCGTCGCCGCCGTTGTTGCCGCGCCCAGCGACGATAGCGACCGTCGAACCGGGGTCGGCGAGGTCGCGACAGACCCGAGCGACGGCGTTTCCGCTCGACTCCATGAGTTGCTTCCGTGGGACGCCGAGCGATTCGGCGTTGTGGTCGACCGCGGCCATGCGTCGACTCGTAATCATGGCTTGTCGTTCGCCCGGCCTCGCGTTAACATATGTGGTCGAAAGCGGATTCCGAGGTAACCTGTGTGGTCGAATCGAGTCCCACGTTACCACGTGTTGTTGTTATCCGCTTCCGCAACGTTTGACTCGGGGGCCGGTGAAAGCCGTCTCAGTGACCCGTCGTCTCTTCGGCACACTCTGCGGACTCGTCTTCCTCGTGAACTTCGGTCGCGTCGCGTTTCCGCCGCTCGTGGAGACGCTCCAGAGCGACTTCACCGTCGGTTCCGGAGCTATCGGTATCGTGATGACGCTCGTTTGGCTTGGAACCGCGATTCCGCGTATTCCGGTCGGCTACCTGCTGACACGGGTGTCGAGACGACGCGTCGTCCTCGGCGCGGGGTCACTCCTCGTCGTCGCCTCGGCGTTCACCGCGAGCGCGACGTCGCTTCTGACGCTCCAAATCGGCGCGTTCGGTATCGGTCTCGCGTCGGGCGCGTACTTCGTCTCCGCCGTTCCGCTCGTCGGCGAGTTGTTCCCCGAACGCGTCGGCCGGATGGTCGGTATCCACGGCTCTGCGAGCCAGATTGCCGCCGTCGTCGCCGCGCCAGCCATCGTCTTCATCCTCAGTTTGGAGGGGACAACGTGGCGCGAGACGTTCCAAGCACTCGCCGTCGCCGCGGCGGTCGTGACGCTCTTACTCTACGTCGTCTCCCGCGACGGCAGTGCCAGCGCCGGAACCGGTACCGACCGGAACTTTTCGGCCGCGCTCGGCCACTGGAAAATCATCCTCACGGGCGTTCTGTTCATCGCGCCCGCGGGCTTCGTCTGGCAAGGGCTGTTCAACTTCCTCGTCGTCTACATGGACCTCGGAAAGGGATTCACCGCAACCGAAGCAGGGACGATGCTGACTATCGTCTTCGCCGCGGGCGTCCCGGCGTTCTCGTTGTCGGGGCAACTCGCCGATAAACTCCCGCACGTGCCCTACATTCTCGGCCTGCTCCTCGCCTTTATCGGGTCGCTCGTCGCGCTCACGTTCGCACAGGGATTCGTCGCCGTTGCCGTCGTCGTCGCCGTGCTCGGCTACGTCGTCCACAGCCTGTTTCCCGCGCTGGACACGTTCATGCTCTCGTCGCTTCCGAACGACGCCCGCGGCAGTGCGTACGCCGTCTTCAGCGGGACCGCACTCCTCTTGGAGGCGAACGGAAGCGGCGCTGTGGGCCTTCTTAAGGAGGCTGGCTACGAGTTCGAGATGGTGTATCAAACGCTCGCTGGCGGATTGCTCGTCGTCGTCGTCGTACTCGCCGCCCTCTACGCGATGAACCTTCTTCCCGGAGTTCGACGGGGAGAAGAGACGGCAGTATAGTGGTATCCTATCGGTACTGTCCGAAACGGTTTACTTTCTCCCCCTGATTGTCGATATCATGTCAGGGTTGCTACCGTCCGACGGGAACGTCGACACAGGTGGTGAGAGTGCTCCCCGTGTCCACTGGCTCGACGACGACGAGACGGAGCAACTCATTGGGAGCCTCTCGTGTGACACCGCCCGCGAGATACTGTCGTGTCTCCAGGAGTCGCCAGCGACGGCGACAGAACTCGCGGAGATGGTCGACACGTCCATTCAGAACGCCCGACACCACCTTGGCAACCTCCTCGATGCCGACTTAGTCCGCGTCGCCGGAACCCGCTATTCCGAGAAGGGCCGTGAGATGAAAGTGTACGCCTCTGTGAGCGCACCGCTCGTGGTCTGTGTCGGCGGCGACGAAGACAACCGGGAGGATTTCGCGGATGCCATCTCTTCGTTCCTCGAATAACCGTCGCACAGCATCACCACCAACCTACGCAACGCCGTCGCGTTCGACCCACCGCACGCGAACGCACCAACTTGTACTCACGCGAATCTTCAAATACGAAACCGCGACCAGTCACCGACATCCCTATGGCCGTCGCAACTGGACCTGAGAGCGTGACCTGGCAGGAGGTGTTCGGCCACCCGGAGGCGTACCCGGAGCAAGCCGACGGAATCGAGACTGCGATAGCGACCGCTCGCGACGACGGATTCGCCGTCGTCGAAGGCGCGTGCGGGACTGGCAAGACGATGCTGGCGCTCACCGCCGGTATCGAACTCGTCCGCGACCCCGACTCCGACTACGAACGCGTGTTCGTCCTCACGAGCGTCAAACAGCAACTCCGGCAGTTCGAAGCCGACCTCCGCACCATCAACGAGAACCTCCCCGACGAGTGGAACCCCGTCTCCGGACTCACTCTCGTCGGGAAGGCCGACGTGTGTCCCTACAGCAGACAGCGCTGTGGCGGCATCGACGAATCAACCGTCTACGACCGCTGCGAAGGTCTTCGTGACCGAACCCGCGGGCTCGTCGGCGACGGCGGCCGAACCAGCGCCGAAGCGCTCGCCAAGGACGCGAGAGAACAGCAGACCGGCCTGCTCGACACCGGTTCGACCACGGCCGGACCCTCCTACCTCGAAACCGCGGGCGAACCGACGCCGTATCCGAAGTCGATGCCCGAGTACGAGGACGTGGAGTACTGCCCGTTTTACGCGAACTTCCTCGCCGACCTTCCAGACGACGGCGACCCGGTCGAAGCCGTCCCCTTCGAATTCGACGACAAAGGCCTGATTACGACCGACGACCTCGTCTCGCTCGCCGCCGGGGCGGGGTCGTGTCCACACTCCGTGATGGGTGCGCTGTTACCCCACGTCGAGGTCGTCGTCGGCAACTACTACCACGCGTTCGACCCGACGACGGTCGGAACGTTCACCGGCGCGCTCGTGGACGACTCGACGTTCGTCATCTGCGACGAGGCGCACATGCTCGAACCGCGAGTCCGCGACCTCGTCTCCGTCGGCGTCGGCGACCGAACCCTCCGCGACGCAGAAAGTGAGTTCACGCGCGTCATCCAACCCGTCGAATTCGACGACGCGGGCAAATCGACCGCCGATGCCGACCTCGTCCGCGGCGAGTTGCAGGAAGCGGACGTGACGCTCCGCGAACTAAAGGAGACGCGCGACTTCATCCGCGACCTTCGGGAGGAACTCGACCGGCGCGTGACGGCACACCTCGACAGCGAATACGTCGGTTGGCGCGCTGACTTGACCGAACTCACGGACGAGGAGATGCCGCTCCGCAACCCCGAAGAACCCGGCGTCGACGCGCTCACCGAGTGGGCCGAGGAGAACGGGTACGACGAAGGAACGTGGGTCCGCGCCGAGGCGACGGGGTCGGCAGTCGCCCACATCCTCGACTCGGTCGAAGAGGACGACAAGCGACGGGCCGCCCCTGCTGCGGGTCGCGCGCTCGCGACGTGGGCCTACGCCGACCACGAAAAGCACTTCCGCGAAATCGACCTCGAACGGACGTGGGACGAGATGGAACCACCCGAATCGTGGCGACGGGCCTACAACGCCCGCCTCTCGGTTCATAACTGCGTGCCCGGCGAGGCCATCGCCGAGCGACTGGATGATTTCGGCGGTGGCATCCTGATGAGCGCGACGCTCGAACCGATAGACGTGTTCCAGCGAGTGACGGGACTCGACGCCCTCGCCGACGACGGACGGCCGATAGCCGAGCGAACCTTCGGTCTCGGCTTCCCCGAGTCGAATCGCGCGAGTTTCGCCGTCGACGTACCGAAGTTCACTCACAGCAACCGCGGTCCGCCGGGCGAGGAGAACGAAACGCGACTCGCCTACACCGATGCCGCCGCCGAAGTCTGTCAGCGGTCGCCCGGAAACGTCCTCGTCGGCATGCCGAACTACGCCGAAGCGGAGTGGATGGCGACCGTCCTCGAAGACCGCGTCGACAAGCCAGTCTTACTCGACGAAGCGTCCGACGACGGTGCGACGGAGGAACTCAAACGCGATTTCTTCGGCGGCAACGGGAAAGTGCTCGTCACGAGCCTTCGTGGCACGCTGACCGAAGGTGTCGATTACAGCGGCGACAAACTCTCCGCGGCCGTCGTCTGCGGCGTCCCGCTCATCAACACGTCGTCGCCGCGGACGCGTGCGGTCAAGACTGCGTACGACAAGGAGTTCGGCTCAGGGTTCGAGACTGCACTGACCGTTCCCGCCGTCCGAAAAGCGCGACAGGCAATCGGACGCGTCATCCGCGGTACCGACGAGGTCGGCGTCCGCGTCTTCGTGGATGCGCGCTACGCGCGCGATTCGTGGAATGGCGTCCGCGACTATCTCCCCGAACAGGAGCGAGACGAGTTCCGACCGGTCAGTCCCGACATGCTCGGGTTCGGACTCGACCAGTTCTGGTCGGCCATCGAATAGCGACTCGCTCAGGCGGGGCGAGACGGCCAGCGCAGAAAACAGCAGGCTATCGTTCGTCGTCCCACGCGTCCCGACACTCGTCATCACAGAAGTGCCGGTGTTGAACTGTTCCGTCGTCGACCCACGTGACGACGCGGTGCGTCGATTGGTTGACGATTGGCTCGCCGCACGTCGCACAGGTCGGGGCGTCTTCGGGGTCTACGTTCTCTTCTAAGTCGGACGTGGGATCAACCATCGACACGCAGATGGCGCGGCCGGGCACTTCAAGCCGTCTCCGCCGGCAGAAGTCGCCCGTCAGATTCCCGTTTCGAGCGCACACGGCGCTCGCCCCGACTATGTATTTCACCCAAGTACCTCTACGAGGAACGTGTTGTTACCTGTAGATATTGTCAATGCTTACCACACTTAGTGAAGGTTATGTAATCACGGTCGCATCTGTATATGTGACGGCGAATGTCCGAAGTACCCGGCCCTCAAGATTCGGTTGCAAGGACTGCTGACCGCTCCGGTGCGGATACCGCCGGTGACTGTCTCCTCCATAGCGTCGTCGTAACCTACCGAGGAGGTCCAGATCAGGTCACCCTCTATCCCCGGCGCGACAGTTGTTGCGACCAGATGGAGGCGTGGTTGACTGCCGACATCGGCGCGTTCGTCTCGCTCGACGAAATGTGCTGACGTCCACGTGGCAGTCGCCGTAGCGTCTCCCGAAACCTCCCGTCACAGATAGCTCACCCGGCGAACTCAGCGTCGGACAGTGTCTTTTGTACCGCTTCTTCACCCACCGCCGCCGCCAACGCCTCGAATCCGGCACGTTCCGCTCGGTCACCGGCATTCGCCACTAACCGCGAAACGATGAACTCCGGCGTGGATTTGCCGACGGTGCCGAACCGCGGTTGGTAGTCGACGCGAAGGTCCAACTCGTCGGTCAGTCCCTCCGCGAAGATGCCGTCGATTCGAGCTTCGGGTGGGAGCGGGCTCAGTTCGTCTGCGAGGTGCGTCACGTAGACGCCGAAGGCGTTGCGCTCGACTGTGAGATTCACCAATCCGTTGAGAAGGTCCGCCGCACGGCCGGGTTCGGTGATGGCCTCGAACTCGTCGACGAGCATCAATGTTCGTCCCGCTCCGGACAGCGGCGGCACGATGGATTTCAGGGTCGATTCGAGGACGCCCGCGTTGAAACTCGCGTGGCGTCGGTGGAACACGAGCGAGTCGAACTGGCCCACGAGCGCCGAGTCGGCGGGGACGGGAAGTCCCATCGACGCGAGAATCGCCACCTGCGAGAGCGTCTCCAGAAGCGTCGTTTTCCCACCGCTGTTCGCCCCGGTGAGGACCGAGACTCGGTCGCCAGTCGGCGGAACCGGCCCGGACGAACACGAGAGGTCGTGGTCGCCGACGGCGTACGAGACGGGCTGTGGTTCGTCGATAAAGAGATTCCGCGCGCCACAAACTGCCAGTCCCGTCTCGGCAATCGTGGGTCGCGTGAGGTCGTATTCGAGGGCGAACCGCGCAAGTGACAGCGAGAGCGCGACTTCGTCCACCGCTTCGACGGCGAGGTCGACGTCGTCGCGGGCGGCCCAGATACGGTCGCGGAGTTCCTCGGCGACGGTCGCTTCGCGCTCGTCAACGTCGGCTTCGAGTTCGTCCACGAGAGCGTGAAGCGACGTGCTCACGAAGTCGGTCGCATCGCGGGCGTCCTCCGCCGCGGTCGACTCGACCTCGCCACGAGAGAGGTCGGTCTCCTGTGCGATGTACTCCACGAACGCGGACCGGAAATCGTCGAGCGACCGGACACCGCGCGACTGGATAGTTTCGAGCACGTCGAACGAGCCAGATTCGAGGTCTTTCGCCGTTTCGAGGCGGTCGCGCATGCGGTCGAGGCGGTCGTCCGCACCGGGGGCGACCGACCCGTCGTTGTCGACGTAGCCGAGCGCACCGAGCGCATCGCGGAGGGCGTCGGGGTCGGCCTCGTCGAGCGCGTCGAACGTCTCGCCTCGGAGACCGGCCTCCCGGAGTTCGAGTGCGGCGTGGACGGCAGCGCGCTCGGTCTCGCCCGCCTCGTCGTAGGCCCGGAAGGCTTCCTCGACGGACGCGCGAGCGTCATCGTCGAGGGCAGCCCACGCGTCCTTGGCGGCGAGGACGCGGTTAAGTCGCTCTCGGCGCTCCTCGACGGTCGGAAGCGGCGTCAGCACGCGGATGCGGTCTGCGGCGTGCTCCGTCAGTGCGCGGTCGCTCGCGAGCGACAGCAGGTCGTCGTACACGTCTCTCGCATCGCGAGTTGCGAGCGCATCGATAC
>NZ_JBZRPK010000536.1:0-6836 GCF_058382125.1 Haloferax sp. s1 | reverse complement strand
TGTTCCTGGTCTGAGTGGACGCCGCCGTCGGAGACGAGTCCCATGAGGTGGACGCGGCCGCCGGTCTCTTCGACGTGGTCGTAAGCCGCCGTGATAGCCTCGTTTTCGTAGAACGAACCGTCTTCGATGCTGTCGCCGATGCGGGTGTACGCCTGCTTGACGACACGGCCCGCCCCGATGTTGAGGTGGCCGACTTCGCTGTTGCCCATCTGGCCGTCAGGCAGGCCGACGCGTCGGCCGTCGACGACGAGCGTCCCGAAGGCACCGGTGTCGCGGTAGCGGTCGAAGTTCGGCGTGTCCGCCGCTTTGACCGCGTCGCGGTGGTCGTGGTCGCCGAGACCCCAGCCATCGAGGATAATGAGGGCTGCGTTCATGCTCGGAGGTTCGACACCCCGGGGTAATTGTCCTTTGTTCTCGGCAGTGGGTGAGAGATTGTCGCGTACTGAGTCGCTGCTTGCGTCCTACTGCGTCGCTGCTTGCGTACCCCTCACCATCGTCCTCGTCGTCACCATCTCAATCCTATCGACCACCACAACCACCACTATCGCCATCTCAATCCCATCAACCACCATCTCCCGACGGCCTTTTCTTTCACCGCTGCGTCCGAATCGGCGATGCGCCTGCGAGACTTCGACCTCGACGCGGCCGTCGACGAGTGGGTCGAGTACTACCTCGGAAACGGACCCAGCCTCGTCGTCTTTCTCGTTCTCAACGCCTCTGCGTTCCTCGTTGGGGTGAGTTTCTACGTCCACTCGGACCCTTCCCTCGCCGACCTGCCGACCTTCTTCTACCCGCTTTTCGGCGACTCGCCCGCGGCCCTCGCGTTGATGACGCTCTCGGCCGCGACGCTTCTTCCGAACCTCGGCCGTCGCGTGGCTGACGCCCCCGTGAACCGTCCGCTCGCGTACCTCCATACCCTCGCATTCGTCTGGTTGCTCAAGTACGGCATCTGGACGGTCGTCGCGCTCAATCTCCGACCCGACCTCTACGTCGGCTTTTCGGGGGCCGCACTCTGGGACTACTGGGGTATCATGCTCACCCACGCCGGGTTCCTCGCACTCGCCTTCCTCGTCCCGCGCTACGGTGCGACCACGAAGGGGGCACTTGGGTTCGCGCTCGCGCTCGCGCTCGTGAACGATATATTCGATTACGGCTTTGGATACTACCCGCCGCTGAAGTACGAAGCAGGGCTTTTGCTCGCGGCTATCACGGTCGGGCTTTCGTTTCTCTCGGTGGTTCTTGCGGCGCGCTCGTTCGACCGCCTCTCACGTACCTCCCCGGAACGGCATAATCGCTAACCGCCCGACTGCGGTGGGTTCCACATGAGTCAGGCTTTTCCCCGCCCACAGTCTATGAGCAGATAATGGACTCCGCGGTACTGCTAGACCTACTCGGGAACGAAAACCGCCGCCGAATCCTGCGGTTGCTCTCGCACAAACCGTGCTACGTCACCGAGATTAGTGAGTACCTCGGCGTCAGCCCCAACGCCGTCATCGACCACCTTCGGAAACTGGAGGATGCGGGACTCATCGCGCCCCGAACCGACCACCAACGACGAAAGTATTTCCACATCTCGCGGAACCTCAGACTCGAAGTGAACGTCTCACCGTACGGATTCGGCGCGAAGAGTGCCTACCCGCCGAGTCCGAGCCTCGACATGGCCGGTCGGTGTCCGCACGTGTCGCTCGAACTCGAAAACACCGAGACGGACGATATCTCCGACTTGGCGCGCGAACTCGGCAAACTCGAAGAACTCGACAACGAACTCTCACTGGCACAACGGTGGATTCAGGGTCGACTCACGGAGATACTCGACCGCATCAACGACAGACTCGGCGTCGACGCCGACAGTCGGTTCTACGCGGAGATTCTCGCCTCGCTCGCAAACGGGTCACAGTCGGTTCACGGTGTCGCAAAGGACCTGAACGCGGACCCCGCGGTCGTCGACACAGCGCTTCACCACCTCGCTGAGGGCGGATTGGTCGCTCGTGACGGCGACGGTTGGCGAATCGACTGACTAAATCGACTTACAGGTCTTGTGTCAGTCCGCTCCGGAGGTCGCGTCCGAAGTAGTGGCCGACGAGCCCGGCGACCCCGCCGCTCAGTGCGCCGACGCCCGCGATAGCGATTCCGTAATCCGCGAGCAACTGCACCGCAAAGGGCGCGAATACGGAGAACAGCGTCGAGATGACGAACGCGAGACCGGCGGCGATAGCCCCCGCGAGGCCGACTTCGGCGTAGCGTCGTTTCGACCCGACGAGACCGATGAGGAACCCGACGGCGGCGATACCGGCAAAGCGGCCGAAAAACCCGATAATCGGGATTGCGCCACCGACGACGAGACCGCCGACGGAGAGGAGCAGGGCCGCGAGGAACGCGCGCGGGGAGAACAGCCCACTGAAACGACCCCCGTTACCGCCTGCTGACTGGGTTGTCGGCGTCGGTTCGTCGTCGGAGTTCAGTCCGGAGAGGATATCGTCGACGGACCGCTCAGACTCTTTTTGGTCCGACCGTTGCATGTGTGACAGGTCGTGGGCGAGGGTGATGGCTCTTGTGCTGAGCCGATTGGAAAAGTGTAGTCAGAGAGGGACGGACCGAGTTCGTATCGCTCCGTTAGGCGTTCCGGCCGAGGAGGACGTACAGCACGATTCCGAGGAGCGGGGCGAGAAAGACGACAACTGCCCAGAGGAAGGCCGGGTGGCTACTGTTCTTCCGTGCATCGCTGTACGTCCACACGACCATCCCAATCGTGACGAGGAAGATAAGAAAAAACAGTACGAGTGCACCACCGCCGCCTGACTGGAGGAATATACTGGAGAGCATACTGTGGCGAATGAGTCTCCGTATAAAATACCTTTTGAATATCATTTCAATGAAATCATAGTATTTCCATCTCCGTCCCTAAGGTCGTACCACTCCAGCAATCGTACCGAGAGACGAGCAAAGCGAGTCTCTCGGCACTTTTTGGTCCAGATTTTTGCTCCGAGCGGGTCGCGGAGCGACCCCGAGGAGGAAAAAGGTGGAATGGTGGGTTTGAAGTCTGCCCCCGCGGTATCCCGCGATATGAACGCAGGGGACCGCGTCCGCGTCACCCGCGCGGGCGTCACGAACGAAGGCGTGCTCATGCCGTCTTCCACAGAGGACCACCTCGTCGTCAAACTCGGCGGCGGCTACAACGTCGGCATCGAACGCGACGATGCAGACGTCGAGGTTCTCGAATCGGATGTCTACGACATCGAAGATGCACAGTCCGAAGGTGACGGCACCTCCGAAATCGAGTTCGACGAGGACCTGCCGACCATCTCGCTCATCTCGACCGGTGGGACCATCGCCTCCACCGTCGACTACCGGACGGGAGCCGTGACGGCGCAGTTCGACGCCGAAGACGTGCTTCGTGCCGTGCCGGACCTCGCGGGGCGCGCGAACTACCGCGGGCGCGTCGTCGCCAACATCCTCTCGGAGAACATGACGACCGACGTGTGGGTCGACCTCGCCGAGGCCATCGCGGAGGAAATCGAAGCGGGTGCCGACGGCGTCGTCGTCATGCACGGCACCGACACGATGCAGTTCTCCGCGTCGGCGATGTCGTTCATGCTCGACACGCCCGTTCCCATCGTCTTTACGGGCAGTCAGCGCTCTGCGGACCGGCCCTCTTCGGACAACGTCATGAACGCCGTCTGCGCCGTCGAGGCCGCGAAAGCCGACGCCGCCGAGGTCATGATTTGCATGCACGCCTCGGAGTCCGACGACGTGTGCGCGCTCCACGAGGGCACGCGCGTCCGCAAGAACCACACGTCCCGGCGCGATGCTTTCCAGACCATCGGCGCAAAGCCGCTCGGCAAAGTCGACTACGAGGCAGAAGAAGTCACGTTCCGCCGCGACTACACCGCACGCGACGAAGAAGACCTCGCCCTTCACGCCGACCTCGACGCGGATGTCGAACTCATGAAGTTCACGCCGGGGATGGACCCCGCGGCGCTCGACTACCTCGACGGGAAAGCGGGCCTCGTCATCGAGGGAACGGGTCTCGGCCACATCCACACCGACCTCATCCCTCGTATCGAGGAACTCATCGAGGACGGCACGGTCGTCGCCATGACCTCGCAGTGTCTCGAAGGCCGCGTCTGCGACCGCGTCTACGACACCGGCCGCGACCTGCTCGATGCCGGTGTCATCGAAGCGGGCGACACCCTCCCCGGTACGGCGAAGGTGAAACTCATGTGGGCGCTGGCGAATCTCAGTGACCCCGCGGACGCGATGGGCCGCAACCTCGAAGGGGAACTCACCGAACGGTCGGTTCCGTGGGAGTAACGTGATGGAGGTACGACCCGCACGACCGGAAGACTACGACGCGGTCGCCGCATTCACCCGCGACACGTGGGCCGACCGCGGCGGGTCGGACTACATCCCCGAAATCTACCACGAGTGGATTGCTCCCGACGACCCCGAGCAGGCGACCCTCCTCGTGGATATGGGCGACGAGACACCCTCAGACGAGATTGCGGCCATCGCGCAGGTCGTCATGCTCTCGGAGTACGAAGGCTGGGCACAGGGGATGCGCGTCGCACCCGATTACCGCGAACAGGGGATTGCGACCCACCTCACCCACGCCCTGTTCGACTGGGCGCGAGAGCAAGGCGCACGACGAGTGCGGAACATGATTCACTCGTGGAACACGCCAAGTCTCTCGAACGCCCGTAGCGTCGGGTTCGAACCCGGAACCGAGTTCCGGTGGGCGACCCCCGAACCAGATGCTGATGCGACATCCGAACTGTCCGTCAGCGACGATGCCGACGCGGCGTGGGCGTTCTGGACCGAAAACGAGATGCGAAGCGCGCTTTCCGGCCTCGGGCTCGACCCCGACGAATCGTGGGCGCTGTCGGAACTGACTCGCAACCGACTGCACGACGCCGCGGCCGACGACCGTCTGTTCGTCGTCGGCGACGACAGCGCAAGCGGCTTCACGTACCGAAACCGGACCTACTCGCGCGAACTCAAAGACGAAGGCGAAGTGCTGTGGGCCGAGTACGCCGTCGCCGCGTGGGACGACCTCGACGCCTGTCAGGCCATCATAGATGCCGTTCGACGCGATGCTGCATCCGTCGGTGCCGACCGGACGCGTGTCCTCTTCCCCGAGAGCGTCCAGTGGGTGTCCGACGCAGCGGCAACCAGAAGTGACGTTGCGGACGAACCGACGTTCGTGATGGAAGCCGACCTCTCGTAAGACAGGTCGTCGGGGTTCTTCTCACAGCCACTCCACACCGTCCACTTCGAACCGAGCACCGCCGAGTTCCGAGTCTGAAACTTCGAACGTCCAGCCGTGAAGGTCCACGATTCGCCTCGCGACCGACAGTTGCATCGACTCGTAATCGACGCCGAGCAACTGGTCCGGCTTCGTCGCTGCCCGCTCTTCCGCCGAGGGGCGCGGCCCGTCGTCATCGACGTAGAACCCGCTGTCCGTCGAGCCGACGATAATCTCAGTGGGATAGCCCGGAAACGAACTTCGCTGGACGCTGTTGGTCAGTAGTGACCCGAGGAGCAGGCCGAACAGATGACGGTCCGCCGAGAGCGTCCCGTCACCGACGATGCGAAACGACGCCTCGCGTTCCTCGTCGAGGTCGTGCCACGCCTGCATCGTGCACTCCCGAAACTCAACCGCTTCGAGTTCCAGCGAATTCGTCTGGGTGACGAGTCCGATGCTCCGTTTGACGATGGTATCGATACGCGAGAGTGCTTCCGAGAGCGCCACCGCGTCTTTTCCGTCCGCCGAAACGAGCCGTTTCGCTGCTTCGATAGCCGACGTGAGGGGTTGTCTGAGTTCCGTCGAGAGGACATTGACGAGCAACGCGAGATGTTGGTTCTTCTCGTTGACCTGCAACTCTGCGAGTCGTCTGTCGGTGATATCGAGGTGGACGACGAGAGCGAACTGGCCGTGTTTCTGTGTGTCGAACGGGACGGCGCGGAGCATGAACCACCGGAACACGGACGGAGAGTGACACGGATACTCGGCGGTGAACAGGTCTTGTTCCCCTCGGAGTATCGACCGAATACCGTCGCTGACGACACCGGCCACTTCTTCGTCCTCGCTTGCGGCATCGCACACGTCGAGATAGTTCTCACCGATGGAAGAGACATCACCGACGTAGCCGTTTGCGGCCGCAAACGTCCGCCACGACCGGTTCGTGTAGACGATATCTCCGTGCTCGTTGAGAAGAGCCACCTCCGCCGGAAGTTCGTCGAAACCGCGCTCGATGAGCGATACGTCGTCCATCACATGACAAAATAGGCCGTGAGACTGTTTGACAGTTTCTCCCACCCGAGACGGAGCGCACCGCTCCGTGGGCAACGGTCGCGTCGATTATAAATAGAAAAACGAAATCTGGCCGCAGTGAGACGGCGTTAGTCGGCGATAACTCGCCGCTTACGCCCGTTTCCCTCCGACTCCGTCATAGCGAGTACGTCGTCGAAGAAGCCGAGCGAGTCGTGGGGGCCGGGGTGGGCTTCGGGGTGGTACTGACGGGTGATGACGCTCAGTTCCTCACTTGCGAGCCCTTCGGCGGTGTCGTCGTTGACGTTGACTTGCGTCACGTCGAGGTGTTCGCCGGGGTCGGCGACGGTGTACCCGTGGTTCTGCGTCGTCATGACGACCTTTCCGGTCTGGAGGTCACGAACGGGCTGGTTCACGCCGCGATGGCCGAAGGCCATCTTCTCGGTGGTGCCACCGAGTGCGCTCGCGACGATTTGCTGACCGAGGCAGATACCCGCGAGTGGAATGTCACCGGCGAATTCCTCGACGAGTTCGCGCGTCGCCGTGTAGTTCTTCGGGTCGCCGGGGC
>NZ_JBZRPK010000537.1:0-6838 GCF_058382125.1 Haloferax sp. s1 | reverse complement strand
TCTCCATCCTCACCGAAGCGGCCGAAGAAGCGACCGACGCGAAAATCCAATCGGGCGGAACCTACGTCTGCATCGAAGGTCCCTCGTACTCCACGAAAGCCGAAAGCGAACACTACCGGGCGCAGGGCTGGGACGTCGTCGGTATGACGACCATCCCCGAGGCGAAACTCGCCCGCGAGGCCGAAATCGCCTACGCGACCGTCACCGGCGTCACCGACTACGACGTGTGGAAAGAAGACAGCGAAGTCACGCTCGACGAGGTGCTGAAGAACGCCGCCGCCAACGAGGACGCAATCAAGGAGACCGTCGAAGCGGCCATCCGCAAGATTCCAGACGACCACGAAACCGACAGCCACTCCGCGCTCGAAGGGACCATCAACACGCCCGACGAGGCCATCCCCGCCGAGACGAAGGAGAAACTCGCGCCGCTTATCGACCAGTACGTCGAGTAATCAGGTAGACGCTCAGCGATTCAGTTCCTCGCGTTCGGTCGCGTCAGAAGCACCTCGCGCGGCCCTGTCGGTCGGCGAGAACTCGACTGCGTGACACCGTTCGCAGTACTCGTTTTTCCCGTGTTCCGTCGTCGTCAGCGGAACCCCCGCCGCGACGAGTTGCGTGCTGAACTCCCGAACGACGCCGCGGGTGTCGGAGTCGCCGCAAACGGTACAGTTGCGGACTGGCTTCGGTGTCGTAATCACGTCTCTGACGCGACCCATCTCCGTCGGTCTGTACGAGACGTAGCCGGCGAAATAGCAGTGTAGCCAGAAAATAGGAAGGAAAAACACGACTCCTAACTCGGGGAGTGAAGGAGCGAGAATAACCGCGGTGAGGAATGCGAATAACGCCGAGGTGAGAAGCGAGACGGCGACAGTCAGGCGACGAAGCGTACTGGAGAGCAGGGTCGGTCGGGGCACACCGGAAACTGACGAGTACCTGAAATAAATGCTTAGTCGTCTGCGACGGCTTCGGCTTCGAGTTCGGGGTCGTCTTCCGTTTCGGGGGCGTCTTCGCTTTCAGCGTCCTCACCCGACGAATCCGCATCGGGCGACGCGTCGAACACCTCGGGATTCCGAATCCAGAGGTCGCCGAACAGTTCGTCCTGCTTGAGAAAGACGGTGCTCCGGTGGGCGAGGAACAACAGCGCGAGATACGTCGTCATCACCGTATCGCCCACGTCGCGAATCTCGGCGAAGAGTACCTCGTCGCGGCCCTTCTCGTAGTGCGTCGAGACCACGTCGCGGACGGCGTCAACGACAGCCTCGATGTCCTCGTTGTGGGCGGTTCCCGTCACGTCGTCTTCGGTCGGTTCACCCGCGCCGCGCATCTCACCGGGCGTGTGGTAGTCGAGGGTCTGCGTCCCGCGGGAAAACCCACGCGGCGACTCGGAGGTGTCGTACTCGCGGCGGCGCTTCCACCACGACCCGCGTTCGACTTCGCGGAGTTCGCGGACGAGTTCGTCCAGCGTCTCCGGCGACCCGCGGGCATGCTTGCGTTCGAGTCGGCGGTCCATCTCGTCTTCGAGCGCATCGATGGGGTCGAATCCGGGCGGGCCGCCGCCGTCGTCGCCGGGGTGGCCGTCGTCCGCGCCGCCCTGCATGGCGAGTTCCCACGGTTCGAGTTCCTCCTCGTCGGGTTCGTCGGGCGCGAGGAGTTCGTCGGATTTCATCCGCAACAGGACGCTCGCGTAGAACAGCGCGCGTCCGGTCGTCCGGAGGTCCATCGCGTCGAGGCGCTCCAAGAAGGCGTCTGTGACATCGACGATGTCGATGTCCCACGGGTCGATGGTCCCCTCTTTGGCGAGTTGGACGAGCAGTTCGACGGGTTCGACCTCGTCGTCGTCCGTCTCGGACACGTCTTCGGGGAGTACGTCGTCCATCGCGTCCTCGTCGGGCGCGTCCGCGTCGGGGTCACCGTTAGGTGTGGCGCTCGTGTCGTCGGCGAACGCTAAGCCATCGCTGCCGGAGGACTCGCGCTCTCCGCGGTCACGCGTGAGGTTCAATTCGGGGATGTCGTCAGTCATCCGCCGGAACCTCCGCTTCGACTTCGACGCCCGTGTCACCACCGTCGTCGCCGTTGTCAGTGTCGTCTCCATCATCGCCGCCAGTTCCGTCGTCACCGCTGGAGCCACCCGTGTCGTCACCGCTGGAACCGTCCGTGTCGTCACTCTCGTCACCGCCGTCGCCGCCGAACTGGATGCCGGTGACGGCGCTGACGTTGTCACCCTGCATCGTCACGCCGATGGCGCGCTCGGCGCGTTCGAGGAGCGCCGAGCGGTGCGAGACGACCACGAACTGCGCGTCTCCCGCGAGGTCGTCGACCATCTGGCCGACGCGCTCGGCGTTGGCGGCGTCGAGGAACGCGTCGACCTCGTCGAGCGCGTAGAACGGCGCGGGGTTGTGACGCTGGATAGCGAAGATGAATGCGAGTGCAGTCAGCGACTTCTCACCGCCGGACATCGCATCGAGGCGCTGAATCGGCTTGTCGCCGGGTTGCGCCTTCATCGTCAGGCCCTCTTCGAACGGGTCTTCGGGGTTCTCCAACTGGAGGTGACCCGTCCCGTTCGACAGGCGCTCGAAGATTTCGGTGAAGTTCTCGGCGATAGCGTCGAACGACTCCATGAACGTCGCCTTCTTCTGAGACTCGTACTGGTCGATGCGGTCGGCGATGGCGTCGCGCTCTTCGACCAACACGTCGCGGCGCTCCTGAAGGTCTTCGAGGTCGGCCTTCACGTCGTCGTACTCGTCGATGGCGAGCATGTTGACCGGTTCGAGCGCCTCCATCTCCTCCGTGAGTCGCTCGATTTCGGACTCGACCGTGCTGTGGTCCGGAATCTCTTCGGGGTCGTAGTCGCCGACCTGTGACTGAAGTTCGTCGATTTCCCATTCGAGCCGTTCCGCGGCCGAGCGCATACTTTCGAGCTTGGATTCGACCGCGTTCACCCGGTCTTTCTTCTCGTCGCGGGCGCTACGCGCTTCGCGGAGGTCCTCCTGAAGCTCGCGACGGTCTTCCTTGAGGTCGACCAGTTCGTCTTCGAGTTCGGCGACCGCCTCGCGCTTGGCTTCGAGGTCGTCTTCGCGCGCTTCGATTTTCGATTCAGCCTCGGAGATTGCTTCGCGGGCTTCCGCCTTGCGGTTCTGGGCGGCCTCGACCGTGTCGTGGAGGTCGTCGACCGCGTCCTCGGCGTACTGCTTTTCGAGTTGAATCTCGTTGAGGCGGCCGTCGAGCGTCCCCATTCGGTCTTCGAGGTCGTCGATATCCGCGCGAATCTCGTCCGCTTGGGCCGTGAGTTCCGGGATTTTGGAGTCTTCGAGTTCGGACTCGATATCCTCGATATCCGCTTCGACGGCCTCGATTTGCTCGTCCAACTCGGCGATTTCGTCGTCGAGGTCGGACATCTGCTCGTCGACCGACTCTCGCTCGGACTGGAGTTCGTCCAGTCGGTCGTTCAGCCGGTCGGTTTCGGCTTCCGCCTCCTCGATGTCTTCCTCGGCGTCTTCGATTTCGCGCTCGATTGTACGGACGCGGTCGGCAGCGTCGGATGCCCGGCCGCGGGCGTCGTCGAGGTCGTCGTCGATATCTCGTATCTCGCTGTTGAGCGAGCGACGGCGGTCTTCGAGTTTCGTGATTTCCTTGGCGATGCGTTCGAGTTTGCCTTCGCCGGATTTCGAAAAGGAGTACCGAGAGCCACCGCCGGACCCACCAGTCATCGCACCGGAGCGCTCGACGAGGTCGCCGTCGAGGGTGACCATGCGGTAGTCGCCCATCAGGTCGCGGGCAGTCTGCATGTCCTCGACGACGAGCGTCGAGCCAAGCACGTACGAGAAGATGGACGCGTACTGGCTGTCGTAGTCGACGAGGTTGCGCGCGAAGTCGACGACGCCGGGGTGCGAGGGCTTGCGCGGCAGGCTACGGTTGTCCATCTTCGTGATGGGCAAGAACGTCGCGCGGCCCGCGTTGCGGGACTTCAGGTGGTCGATACAGGACGAACCCACGCCGTCGTCGTCGACGACGACGTTTGCGAGGCGACCACCGGCGGCCGTCTCGCAGGCTTTGGCGTACTCGCCGTCGACGGAGCCGAGTTGCCCGACTGCGCCGTGGACGCCGGAGAGACCGGCGTTGAGGATAGTCGTAACCGCCCGCGGCCACGAGTTGTCGCCGTTCTTTCCGGCCCGCGCTTCGAGGCGGGCGTACTCGGACTGCTTGGTCTGGAGTTTATCTGTGACCGCAGAGAGTTCGTCGTTGAGTTCGGCCTTTTCGGCCTGCAAGTCCTCGATAATCCCGTCAATCTTCGCCTTGTTCTTCTCGGCGGTGTCGAGTTCGCTGTGCAGGTCGGAGAGCGTGGCCTTCAGTTCGGGGATGCGCTCGCGGGCGTGGTCAATCTCGGCTTGCGTCTCCGAAATCTCGTTCGAGCGTCGGCGCGCGTCGTCGAGGAGTCGGTCCTTGGCGCGCTGGCGGTCGTTCCTTTCGTCTTTGAACTCGTCGAGGGTCTCTTTTTTCTCCGCGAGTTCGGCCTTCAGTTCGTCGAACTCGGTGTCGACCGAGTCGATTTCGGCCTGCACCTCGGAGAGTTCGACCCGCTTCGACTGGATGTCGCTTTTGACCGACGCCTTTTCGACTTTGATTTCGCGGATGTCGTCCGACAGGTCGTCTATCTTCTCTTGCTTGCGGTCGATGTCGACGAACGCCGTCCGTCGTTCGGCCTCGGCGTCGTCGCGCTTGTCTTCGGCCGCCTCGATGGCGATCTCCAGGCGCGCGATGTCGCCTTTGATTTCCTCCATCTCGGATTTGATGCGGAGTTGTTCGTCCTCGCCCTTCCGCTCGATTTCGTGGGTGAGGTCTTCGAGGTCCTCTTCCAGACGGGTGACCTTGCCCTGTCGCTCGTCGAGTTCGGCTTGGAGTTCTTCGAGGTCGGATTCGGTGGACTCGATGCGCGACTCAGTCCGAGAGAGGTCGTCGCGCTTGTCTTCGAGTTCTGCCGCCTTCAGGTAGCCTTCGTACTCTTCTTTCTCTTCGCGGAGTCCCTTGTACTGGAGTGCAGTCTCTCGTTCGTCGGCGAGTTGGTCGAGACGCGTTTCCTTTTCTTCGATTCGGAGGTCCGCCTCGTCGACGCGCTCTTCGACCGCTTCTAACTCCTCGAAGGCGGCGTCTTTCTTCTCGTCGAACTCGGCGACGCCAGCGATTTCGTCGATGATGCCCCGCCGCTGGTAGGGCGTCATGTTGATAATCTCGGTCACGTCGCCCTGCATGACGACGTTGTAGCCCTCCGGGGTGATACCCGCTTGCGCGAGCAGGTCCTGAATGTCAGAGAGGTTCACCGACCGCTCGTTGAGGTAGTAATAGGAGTAGTAGTTGTCCGGCGTCTCCTTGACGCGGCGCTTGATGGTTATCTCGTCTACGTCGCCGACGTTGTCGGTGCCGGCGGCGTTGACGACCTGCGACCGGTCGAGCGTTCCCTCGGAGTTGTCGAGGACGACGGTGACGCTTGCCTCTTTGGGTTGCGTCGGGCCTTCGTCACTCCCGTCGGCGTGGCCGGGGTTGTAGATGAGGTCCGTGAGCTTCTCGGCGCGAATCCCGCGGGTGCGGGCGAGACCGAGTGCGAAAAGGACGCCATCGATAATGTTCGACTTTCCTGAACCGTTCGGGCCCGTAACGACCGTGAAATCCTCGTAAAACGGGATGCGAGTCGGCCGCCCGAAGCTCTTGAAACCGTCAAGGACGAGCTCTTTGATGTGCATGTGTTGGTGTTCACGCGGGCGACGCCCGCAAGGGGAGCGCGCCGCATGGACACAGGGCGCGCTCGCGTCTGGCGGCGCGCCCGATTACGCGACGATGATGTCGTCGTCGGCGGACTCGCCGTCGTCTTCGTCCGTCATCTCGGACTCGTCCGTTTTAGTATCATCGTCGTCGACCGACTCTATCGGCTCGGCCTCGACGGATTCTTCTTCTTCTTCGTCCTCTGGCTCCCAGTCGCCGCGGCGGCGCGGGGCGCGAGACGGTACTTCCACGTCGTTTGCGTCCTCGACCTGTCGAAGTCGCTCTTTCGTCTCGACGAGTTCCTCGGTGAGTCCGTTCACCGCGGCCTGCAGTTCTGCAACCTTCGATTCGAGTTCCTCCACCCGATTGCTCATGGGTAAAATAGCGCCGCGCGTGAGACATAAATGTGCGTCAGACAATCACCGAGAATGTGATACGTGCGCGAGCGGTTTCTTTGGAACCTGTTATCTGCCGTTAGTAGCCGCCTAAGTCACAATACGGGCCGTTCGATTCTCAGCCGTCGTTCACAATGCTGCTGTGAGATGAACCGAAGCGATGCCGACAGACCCGCCGCTCGCGACTGTCCCGTTAGTCTTTAGCCCACCGCCGCCGAAGCGCGGCCAATGACTGCGCAAGCGCTCGAACAGCGCGAACTCGCGGTCGTCATCGGGTTGGAGGTTCACGTTCAACTCGAAACGACCACGAAGATTTTCTGTAGCTGTTCGACTGAGCCTGCCGAGGACGAGGAGCCGAACACCCGCGTGTGCCCGGTCTGTCTCGGGCTACCGGGCGCGCTCCCGGTACTCAACGAGAAGGCTGTCGAATCGGCGGTCAAAATCGGGAAGGCCCTGAACGCCGATATCGCCGAGGACACCCGGTTCCACCGGAAGAACTACTACTACCCCGACCTCCCGAAGAACTTCCAGATCACCCAGTACGACGCGCCTATCTGTGCCGACGGGACGCTGGCAGTCGCCGCCGAGGGGAACCGCCGCGACATCGGCATCACGCCCGCCCACCTCGAAGAGGACCCGGGCAGCCTCCACCACAACGGTGGCAGCATCGACACCGCGGCCTTCACGCC
>NZ_JBZRPK010000731.1:0-41279 GCF_058382125.1 Haloferax sp. s1 | reverse complement strand
GACGTTGTGAGGAGTGCGTTTTTCCGTTCGAGTGCACTCGTGGCTGAGGCGATCGTCTCACCGAGTTCGCCCAAGACCGCCTGGGCGGTTTCGTCGAACGCGTGCTGGCTGTCTGCGTAGACTGTCAGCACGCCGTAGGAGAATTCGTTGTACACGAGCGGGATGCTTAGTACCGACAGGAAGTCACGCGAGAGCGCGTGCTTTCGCCACTCTTCCTGTCTGAGTTTGCTGGCGACGTTGGTGACCATCACCATCTGCTGTGTTGCCGCCGTTCGGACCGATGGCTCGCTGCCGGACTGCGCTTGCTGAATCATCACACTATCTAGATAGCCCTGTTCGGCACCGGACCACGCGCGGGGTTCGAGCGTACCAGTCGCCGAATCGGCAGTGCCAATCCACGCGAAGTCGAACCTGTCGTCGGCGGTCAGGAGTTCGCAGACCGTGTGTTCGATTTCTTCGCGCGTCTCCGCCTGCACCAGTGCCTGGTCGATTTCGCGAATGGTCTCGTTGATTCGGTTTAGCGCCGTCAACTGGTCGTTTCGACGTTGCAGTTCTCGGTCCTGCTCGCGCAGCGTGCTCTCACGAGCGACCCTGTCGAGTGCCGCCTCGGCGGTAGCGGCCAACAGGTCGACGAGTTCGCGGGCGACGTCGTCGAAGACCGCTACATCGGGCGACCCGACGACGAACACGCCGTGTTCGCCGAGCGGAACGTACGCCGCGCTTCGGAGGTCAGTCGCTCTATTTTCGAGTTTCTGGGCGTCGTGTACGTCATCGAAAAACAACGCCTCGTCTTCGACGAAACTGTGACTGGGAAGTGTTTCAGTGTCCGCGTGGACGACCGAGAGCGGTCCGTTCACTCGCTCTATCTCGGGCGAACTGGCCACTGGCCGGAGGTCGTTCGCCTTCGCATCGAACAGGTAGACGGCGCTCGCGTCCACGTCGAGTACCCCGGCGGTGTCGTCGACGACGTGCTGGGCGATTTCGTGTTTCGTCTCCGCATAGAGGAAATCGCGCGCCGTCTCCTGAAGAGTCGCCAGCGCTTCTTCGCGTTGCTTTCGTTTGGTGATGTCACGACAGCTATACAGGAGCGTCCCGTCCTGAATCGAGACTTCACGGACGTTCACCAACAGCGTGTGTTCCCGGCCGAGTTTGTCAGTCGCGGTGCATTCGATGTTCTTGAGCACGCCCTCGGACGCGAGTTCGTCGCGGTCGAACAGGTCTTCGCCGAGTAGTTCGTCGATACCGCCTAACTCGCGAATTTCGTCGGCTGAGTAGCCGAAGATAAAGTGAACGTTCGGGCAGACGTAGGTGTACTCACCTGCCTCGTCGGTCATGAGGACGGTGTCGGTCATGTTGTTGAGCGTGACGCGGTGGAGTTCTTCGGACTGTCGAAGGTCCCGTTCGAGGTCGACTCGGTCGGTGATATCGACTCCCTCGACAACGACCGAAACGAGTTCACCGCGCTCGGAGTGAACCGGCCGTGCGGAGAGTTCGATGACCTGCACCGAATCCGCGTCGGGGCGGGTGACGACCGCGTTCCCGAACGTGCCGTTTAGCGCGGGGTCGATGATTTGTTTCACGTCTTCCCGCGTACCAGCGGAGTCGGTCCACCACGGGAGTTCCCAGAACGGCCGCCCGACGACTTCCTCAACGCCACGGTCGACCATCTCCTGTGCGGTCCGGTTCACGCGAGCGAGGTTGCCGTCGGCGTCGAGCACCCACGTCGCGGTTCGCGAGTCGTGAAAGATGGCATCAAACTGTCGTGCTCGCTCGCGGCGGGTCCCAGTTCGCCGGGTATCACGAAGACAGCGTTCGGCCCGCGAGAGAACGTGCTCCGGATCGACCGTATCCGACGACGAGAGTGCGATATAGTCGTCGACCCCAGCGGCAATCGCGTCACTGGCGAGTGATTCACTTCCCCCGGCAGTACACAACACGACGGGAAGCGTGGGAGCGTACTCACGAACCCGCGCGAGCAGTTCGAGCCCCGTCGATTCATCCAGTTCGTACTCCGTGATAACGCAGTCGATGGCCTGCGACCGGACTGCTTCGAGCGCATCCTCGGCGGTCGGTTCCATCCGTACGGTCGCCTCGGTACTCGTTTGCAGGGCCACTGCAACCGGAGCGACCCAACTGGTCTTCCCAACGAGAACGACGCTCGCTGTGTTCAAGGTACCGGCGGATGCGTCCATTGCGGTGGGGTAACAGAGCGGTGAGGTTCAAGATGTCGACACCACACAGAGAGTCTTTTCCGGAAAGGTTGCAAGCCAATCTCAGCGGTGGTCACGCTCACCACGCAAAACTAGCCGGTGCGTTACTGACCAGTAACCATATGGGTACCTTCGTCACCCATTAGTTATCGAGAGTATAGCTGGTTACCAACCTTCCTCTTCGTCACCTAGTGGTTAGCGAGAATATATCGATTGATAATACGTACTAGTATATGCTGTTCACAGTGTCTGTAAGCCACGAATCAATGAATTGAGCAATTGTCAATTGCAGCATGATTTGATTCTGAAGCTATCGGCTTCCCGTGAGCAGAGGTGAACACAATGATAACTAAATACCTACTCAAACCTCTCTCCACTCTACTAGTGCTCAGTATGGTGCTGTCGGTGATAGCTGCGCCAGCCGCAGCGAGTCACCGGTCCGACTTCGATGTCGAGATTGGAGACGACCGTGTCGAGCTTCAAGGCGACGACTTCGACATCGAATTTAGAGACGACGGTCGGATCGACATCGAAGGCGAAGATGACGATCTCGATATCGAACTCGACGGTGACCAGGTCGAAATCGATAGCGATGACGTTGACGTTGATATCGACGACAACTCGATCGAGGTCGAAGGCCGTAGCGGTGGCAGCCTCGGGCTCGACGTCGAGTACGACGGCGAGGACCTCGAGGTCGAAAGTGACGATTTCGACATCGAACGTAGAAACGGCGAACACGACATCGAGACCAACGACGAAGACCTCGAGGTCGAGAGCGATGGCGACACCATCGAAATCGAGAGCGACGACTTCGATGTCGAGTTCGACGACGACCGTATCGAGATAGAGGGTGACGACTTCAACGTCGAGATCGACGCTGACGGCGACGTCGAGGTCGAAACCGATGAGTTCGACTTCGAGTACGACGGCGACGAACTCGACCTCGAAAGCGATGACTTCGACGTCGAGTTCGACGACGGTCGTATCGAAGTCGACGGCGACGACAGAGACTTCGAGTTCGACCTCGACTCGAACAATGGCTTCGGTGGCCTCGATATCGATGCCGACGATGACGATGTCGACTTCGACGTGGAGCTAGACGACCTCGAAGTCGAACGCCGTGGTGACCGTGCCGAGGTCGACAGCGACGACTTGGAGTTCGACAGCGATGACGGTGAAGTCGACATCGAGACTCGTTCTGGCGGCGACATCGACATCGAAATCCGTGACGGACGCGTCGAGTTCGAGAACGACGACTTCGACATCGACCACGACGGCGACGAATTCGAGTTCGAGGGCGGCGACCTCGACCTCGACCAAGACTGAGCACCGTCCCAGTGATTTTTGATCGCAGTAGAGACGGAGTAGAGACACTGACAGGAACTATCGTGGCTCCGACTTTGGTCCCGTTTTGGCCTGTAATATGTGAGCAATCGAGCCTAAACAGCGCCAGCGGTGTCGGAATAATTCGCGTGTAGAAACTAATTTAGGCTGCCCTAAACAAGGCGTTTTCATTCAGATGCCGATAGTAAATTCGGAGCACCGGGTGGAAGGCTGGAACGACGGAGGCCCGTCGCACAGTGCGATTGAATCGGTCGCATTCCTTACTCGCTCGGAACACCGCGTCCACGTTCTCGAACTGCTTGACCAGGGGCCTTGTACCCGCGATAAACTGAAGGAGCGGATGAACGTTTCACGAGTAACGCTTAGTCGAATCCTCGGTGACTTAACGGACCGCGGATGGATTACACGAAACACGTCGGAGAACGTGTACACGCTCACCAACTTCGGGGAACTTGTGTACACGGATTTCAGCCGACTACTCGGGACTGTGTCGGTCGGAAGCGAATACCCCAACATCGTCGAGCGACTGCCGACGGAGTGGTTCGACTTCGACCTTCGGTGTCTCGCCGACAGTGAACTGGTGGCTGGTGAGAGCGCGGACCCGCTGTCTGCGGCTCGTGTCGTTGCGAACGCCGTTCAGAATGCATCTTCCTGTGACTCCCTCCTTGGGACGTTTATCACCCTTCCAATGTACACCTACGAAGAGGCGGTCCGGGCGGGAAACGAGCCGGAGACGACCGTCGTCTTCGATGCCGATGTTACCGAAACCATGCTCACCGATTCGGACTTAGTGAACCGGTGGCAGGAGATCGAGGGCGCCACCGAGTCTGTAGTCTACTACTGTGTCGAGAATCGCGTCCCTTGCAGTATTGACCTCATCGACGAGGAGACGGTGTTCCTGACCGTCGACCGCGAACAGCAAAGCGGCTTTGACATCATACGGTCTACGCACCCTGAAGTGGTCGAGTGGGCACAGAAAGTACTCGAGGAGTACCAAGCGATAGCAACCCCACTCAAGCAGCGTGCGAGTAACAGCGAGACCTAAACATCCGAATCGAAAACACGACCGGCCAGAGGATACAGTTCTATAGGAGATTGCAGTGAGGAGATTGTAGGGAAATGACATTGGAGTGATAGAAACACACCGTGATACACGTAACACGGTGTGTTTCAACGTAAGCCAGGAATCACTAATACGTTTTAGGACAGCCTAAACCACATGCCGAATAGGCGTCAACTACTCTCTCGTAGCGCAGGTCTGATTGCCGTTGGTCTCGCTGGCTGTCTGGGAAGTAACTCCAACTCGGAGACGACAACAAGCACGAACGAGTCTACGGAGACGGAGACACCGACGAATACGACCGCTTCTGAGACGGAAGAAGGTATCGAACCGTACACCGTGACGGTCGAGCCGAACCCGTCGTACACCTTCGAGGAGGTCCCCGAAACGTACGCAACTATCCCCAGCGTCTGGATGGATATCGGGATGGCACTCGGGATACAGCCCTCGGCGACGGCGAGTCTCAAACGCGCACCGTTGAAATTCTACGAGCTGCTCCCTGGAGTCTCCTTCGACGAGAGCGAGATTACAAAGCTCGCAGAGGGTTCCGAATCGGGGTTCGACAAGGAGAACTTCTACGCGGCGGACTGCGATGTCCACCTCATCGACCGTCGGATGCTGAAGTTCTATGCCAACTGGGACGAGTCCGACCTCGACGAGATTTCCACCAGTGTCGGTCCGTTCCTCGGCTCGTCGATTCGGTTCGCCTCCACATCGGTGACCGAAAACGAGCCGTACTACGACCTATACGGTGCATTCGAGAAGGGGGCAAAAATCTTCCAGCGACAGGACCGCTTCGAGGCGTGGCAGTCGCTTCACGACGACTTCATGTCTGAGATTACATCGGAGCTTCCGCCCGAAGACGAACGGCCGACTGTCGCTGCAATCTGGCGCGGCGTCAACCCCGATTCCGGGAAGTTCCGCATCGCACCGCTCCATCCACTCCAGAACAACACGCTCACCTACCGTCGCCTCGGGATGCGAGACGCGTTTGCGGGGCGCGTTCCGGACGGTCCCATCGGCTACGAAGAACTGCTCGACGTCGACCCGGACTACATCGGCGCAGTCGGTGGTCTCACTTCGTTGACGCACGAGGAATTCGTGAACACCATCGTCGAACCGTTCGAGAACAACCAGAACGCGAAGAACCTGACCGCCGTTCAAGAGAAAAATCTCGTCCGAACCGCCGGGCAGTTCATGGGTCCTATCGTCGACCTCTTCGCAACCGAGGCGCTCGCCAAGATGGTCTACCCCGACACGTTCGGCGAATGGCCGGGGTCCGCAGCGGAAATCCCCGAGTCAGAACGGCTCTTCGACCGCCAACGAGTCTCGGACATCATCAACGGAAACAACTAGGCCGTCTGGAATACTCGACCCCGTACTAATTGTATATTTTCATACAATAGTGCCATAGTAGGACAAACGACTATATCGAGATGTACGACAGTCTTAATGTACATAGTAACGGTATATCGAATATGAAAGGTGCAACTGTTGACAATATAGAAACATTACTAGAGGGGGTCCTTGCGGAGACGGACGATTCGGAGATTCACTTTAAAATTAGGACGGCGCTTCAGTTCCTGTCGGCCCTCAGAGTCCAGCACCAAGACGAACTCGAAATCATCGAGGACAGCGGTGAAATCGACTCGGACGTGTTCGAGAATCTCCGCAAGATGGGATACATCGAGTAGCGGTATTGACGTTGGGCTTCTGACATCAAGACCAGCTTATTATTCAAACGACGATGGACGTAACCAATTACGAATACGCGTCCGCGAGGACTACCTCAACGCTAATTCGGGAATTACCGTACTGGGTACCTGTCTTACCCATTAGTTATCGAAAGTATAGCTGGTTACCGACCTTCTTCTCCCTCACCCATTGGTTAGCGAGAGTATATCTTCTAAGAATGCTTACTAGTATACGCTGTTCACAGTGTTTGTAGCCCCAACTGTGGCGAATCAATAATTTGAGCTGCTATCAGTTGCAGTACATTATTGTTCTGAAACTGTTTCGGCTTCCCGTGAGCAGAGGTGAAAAACAATGATACCTAAGCGATTAACCAAACCTCTCTCCACCTTGCTAATACTTAGCATGGTTCTGTCGATGATAGCTGCGCCAGCCGCAGCGAGTCACCGGTCCGACTTCGACGTCGAAATCGGAAATGACCGTGTTGAGGTCGAGGGAAACGACTTCGATATCGAATTTAGAAGCGACGGCCGCATCGACATCGAAGGTGACGATATCGAAATCGAACTCGACGGTGATCGGGTCGAAATCGAGAGTGATGACGTCGACGTCGATATCGACGACAACTCGATTGAAGTCGAGGGCCGCAGCGGCAGCAGCCTCGGGCTCGACGTCGAATACGACGGCGACGACCTCGAAGTCGACAGTGACGACTTCGATATCGAACGCAGAAACGGCGAATACGACGTTGAATCCCACGGTGGCGACCTCGAAATCGAGAGCGACGGCGACAACGTCGAGATAGAAGGCGATGACTTCGACATCGAGTTCAACGACAACCGTATCGAGATCCACACTGACGAATTCGACATCGAAATCGACGCCGACGGCGACATAGAAGTCGAGACCAATGACTTCGAATTCGAGTACGACGGCGACGAACTCGACCTCGAAAGCGACGACTTCGACGTCGAGTTCGACGACGGCCGTATCGAAGTCGACGGCGACGACCAAGACTTCGAGTTCGACCTCGCCAGCGGCAGTGGCCTTGACATCGACGCCGATGACGACGGCGTGGATTTCGACGTTGAACTAGACGACCTCGAAGTCGAACGCCGTGGTGACCGCGTCGAGGTCGACAGCGACGACCTGGAGTTCGACAGCGATGACGGTCGCGTCGACATCGAGGTTCGTTCTGGTGGCGGCGTGGACATCGAAATCCGTGACGGACGCGTCGAGTTCGAGAACGACGACTTCGACATCGACCACGACGGCGACAAATTCGAGTTCGAGGGCGGCGACCTCGACCTCGACCAGGACTGAACACCGTCCCAACAATTTTTGGCCACAGTAGTGATTCCGTGGCTACTTTCGCCCGCAGTAGTCCCATCAAAATAGATATGAAACTATCGCTGGACTACCACAGATATGGTTGCTTTCGGACCGGACGAGCGGGAGGCCGTCTACAAATCCATCTATACGCGCCGGGATATCAGACGTTTTAGCGGGGAGGCGATTCCCGAAATAGCGCTCGCGCGTATACTCAATGCTGCACATCACGCCCCCAGCGTTGGGTTTTCGCAACCGTGGGACTTCGTGGTCATCGAAGACGACGACACGAAACGCGAGATTGCAGGAATTGCTGAGCGGGCGATTGCTGCCGCGCGTGAGGGCTATCAAGAACCGCGAAAGTCCGACTTCAGTGAGCTGAAATTAGAGGGTATTACCGATGCGCCGGTGAACATCTGTGTAACCTGCGACCCGACTCGCGATGCCCCCCACGTCCTCGGCCGCAATACGATGCAGGAGATGGACCGCTATTCGACGTGTCTCGCGGTCCAGAACCTCTGGTTAGCCGCTCGTGCCGAGGGTATCGGTGTCGGCTGGGTTTCGTTTCTCTATCCCCACGAAGTCCGTGACGTGCTGAATATTCCGCACCACATCCAACCAATCGCCTACCTCTGTGTTGGCTATCCCGAGGACGGATTCCCCGACGAACCGGTGCTTCAAAAACAGGGGTGGCGAGAGCGGATTGACGGAGACGAGTTAGTTCACTACGGGGAGTGGAACCACACGCAGACGCCAGCAAAGCAACCGCACGACTGCGTCTCAGTAGACGATTGAAAGGGTGTATCGTCGCAATGCAAGGATTTCCCGCTTGGGAATCGAAACACGGTGTCGGCTCCCAGAATGCGAAACGTTCGGTCAACTACGATACTCCCTATGAGACGCCAACGAACGAAGAACTATGAGACGCCAGCGAACGAAGAACTATGAGACGCCAGCGAACGAAGAATCTCGAGTTAGCGCCCGTTCGACGAATCGTACTCTGAGAGGCGAGTGGAAACCTGGTCGTTCATCTGCCGAAGCACGCGGTCGAGGTCGCGTCCATCGAAGAGTTCAGAGAGTCCCTCGGAGATGATTGTCCGGACGGTCGTAAACGGACCGACGCGAGCACCGCGCGTCGCCGGTGTGTCCTCGCTCTCGGCCAACTGTTCGAATGCGACCGCAAACTCGGGTTGTTCGTCGAACCAGCCGTCCCGGTCGAGAAGCTGTTTCGTCTGCTGGTGAACCGGGAAATAGCCCGTCTGACGGTGCCACCGGGCCTGCTGCTCGGGCTGTGTCAACCACGCGAGGAACTCGCCTGCGGCGGCCTGCTGTTGGTCCGGCACGTCGTCGGCGACCCAAAGCGAGGCTCCGCCGACGACGACTCCCGAGCGCGACCCGGGTGCCGGGAGCTTTCCGACCTTGGCGGTGAATCCGTTTGCGTCCGCTCCTTCGATGACCGACATGGTACTCGAACTGGAGTCGATGAGCATCGCCGCCTCCCCGTTGAGGAATGCATCCCGCGCATCGCCACGCGCCTCGACGCCGGGGTCGTAGAGAAGCCCGTTCTGTTCGAGGTCGCGCCACCACCCGAAGATGGTCGCCGCAGCCTCTCCATCGAAATTTGCGTGTTTTGAAGCCCCGTGTCGTCCGTTTTCGGCGTCGAAGAGACACTCGCCCGCCGCTGCAAACCACTGTTCGATAAACCAACTGTAGTTCGCCCACGTGGCTCCGTACTGAGTGGTTCCGTTCGTCGTCAACGTCGCCGCAGCATTCGTCACGTCGTCGAACGTCTCGGGCGGCGAATCCGGGTCGAGTCCGGCACGGCGGAACGCATCCGCATTGTAGTATAAGACAGGGTTCGACGCGTTGAACGGCATCGACCAGAGCGTGCCATCGTGGCGGTAGTAGTTCGCTATTTCGGGGACGAGAGCGTTTGCCGATGCGGTTCCGGGGAGAACCGATTCGACGGGCGTGAACTCCCCGCTGTCCAGTGCGCGCTGCGTTCCGATTTCGTAGAGTTGTGCAATCGTCGGCGGCATCCCCGAGCGTGCGGCAGCAAGGGTCGCATCGAACGTCCCGCGATAGTTTCCTTTTGCCGCCGTTTCGACGCGGATATCGTCGTGCTCGGCGTTGAACTCCGACACCAACGAATCCAGTAACATCGCCTTCGACCCGGACATCGCATGCCAGAACTGGACGACCGTCTGGCCGCTTTCCGTCGTCCGCTCCGAACGTAACTGGTAGTCGTCGATTGTCTCTTGGAGCGCATCGGCTTGCTCCGTGAGGCTGTGTATCTTGCTTACCGCTTCGGAGAGCGAGACGGTCTGTCGCCGGGCCGAGCCAGCAACCTCGGTCGCCTGAGAGGCGGTCTCTTCACTGATTGCACCGACGTTGTCGGCCTGGGTCACAACCTCCTGCGACGTGGCCGCCTGCGAGTCCGTCGCATCACTAATCTCGTGGACGCTACTGTTGGTTTCGTGGATGTCTTCGACGACGCTATCGAGCGCGAGCAACGCATCTTGAATGGTCTCGCTGCCGTCTTCGATGCGACGTTTGGTGTCCGTGATTTCGTCGACCGTCTCGACCGACTGTGATTGGACCGCGTCAATCGTCGTCTCGATGTCTTCGGTTGCGGACTGTGTCTCCTCGGCGAGCGACTTCACCTCGTTCGCGACGACTGCGAATCCCTCTCCTGCTTCACCGGCGCGTGCTGCCTCGATTGAAGCGTTCAGCGCGAGGATGTTCGTCTGTTCGGCAATATCGGAGATTTTCGAGGCGATACCCGTAATCTCCCCAATGTGGTCGTTGAGCGTCTCGACTTGTTCGACCGTCGCGTTGGTCTGTTCGCCGATTGCGTCCAGTTCTTCGATTGCCTCCTCGGCCGCTTGCTTCCCCTGTTCACCCCGCGTGACTGCCTCGTCGGTGGAGTGTCTGATTTCGTCTGCCGACGCGGCGACCTCTTCAATCGTCGCCGACAGGTTCCGCATCTCGTCTGCGACTTCGTCGACGCTCTGACTCTGCTGGCGTGCACCAGTTGCGATATCGTCGACCGATTCGGCGACCGTCCGACTTTCGCTCCGACTCTCTTCGACCGAATCCGCGACGACCGCAGTCGAGGCAGCGACCTGTTCTGCGAACGCATCGACGTTGCGTATCGATGCTTGCATGCCCTCGAACAGTTCGTTGAGCAACCGCGCATGGCGTTCGAGCGTCGGGTCGTCCGGGACATCGACGCGAACGGTCAGGTCACCGTCGATACACTGTGCGACTGCGTCAGAGAGTGCTTCGAGTTGCTCCCTCGACGCAACTGCATCGTCGCGTTCGCGTTCGTGCGGATCTACTTCAGTCTCGCCTGTGAGAACTGTCTGCCCGTTGCTCGACGAAGGTGACGGTGGGTCGTCATCCTCGACCCGTTCCGAAGCATCTGTTTGCTCCGTGCCATTCGTGACGAGTGCTGTTTCGAGGGCCGCTCGGACCGATGACAATTGTTGTCGAATTCGGTCATCGCTGTTCATTATCTGAGTTCATTTATCATCGCTAATAATCACTCGGCTCCGAGTATCAGGGTTGATATCTGATGAGAAGGCCATGTGGTGACGGAGGGGTAATCCGGGTAAATATAACAATTTATAATCATTGATTGGAGAAGGACTGCGTTCGCTCGGGGATTCTTTAAGTAGTAGTATATAAAACACAACTATGATGTCGCACGAAGCTCGTCTCGAGTCTCTTGAGATTCAGAACGTCGTCGCCTCCACGGCCGTTGGTCAGGAGTTAGACCTGGAATCGCTTTCGATGGACCTCGTCGGCGCGGACTACGACCCGGACAACTTCCCCGGACTCGTTTACCGCACGCAAGAGCCGAAAGCAGCGAGTCTCATCTTCCGCTCGGGTAAGATTGTGTGTACTGGCGCGAGCAGCGTCGACGATGTCGACCGAGCGCTCGAACAAGTCTTCGGGGAACTGAGTAAACTCGGTATCCCAACTGAGGACCGCGAAGAAGCCACGATTCAGAACATCGTCTCGAGTGCCGACCTCGGAACGACACTCAACCTGAACGCGCTTGCTATCGGACTTGGTCTCGAAGACGTCGAATACGAACCCGAACAGTTCCCCGGTCTCGTCTACCGAATCGACGAACCGAGTGTGGTTGTCCTGATGTTCGGCTCCGGTAAAATCGTCATCACGGGAGCCAAACAGGTCGAACACGCGCGCGAGGCGATTAACGTCGTCACCGACGAAATCGACTCGCTCGGTCTGCTCGGCTAAGCGCCGGTCGAGAGTGCACAAAACAGAAGTAACGTCCGGGGGATGGGCCGCCGTCCCCTCTGTCAATCGGGGTATGCGAGGTGTTCTTACGACGAGGGGGTGGACACCTGCACCACCTGTTTTCCAATATTATCACCGGAGAAGAGACCAAGGAACGCATCCGGTGCGTTCTCCAGTCCGTCGACGACGGTCTCGCGGTGGGAGAGATCACCGGTCGCAACCCACGTCGCGAGGCGCTCGCTTGCCTCACCGAATCGTGTCGCATAATCGCCGACGAGTAGTCCCTGAACCTTGGCGCGCGGAGCGATGAGCATGGGGAGCTTCCGCGGCCCCATCGGCACGTCTTCGTCGTTGTAGTGGGCGATTTGTCCGCACACTGCAACGCGGGCGTCGACGTTCAGTTTCGTGAAGACGGCGTCCGTAATCGGGCCACCGACGTTATCGAAGTACACGTCGACACCGCCAGGTGCAACCTCGTCCAGTGCAGTGCGGTAGTCGTCGGTCGTTTTGTAGTTGATCGCGGCGTCGAAACCGAGGTCCTCCGTGAGCCACTCGGTCTTTTCGTCCGACCCGGCGAACCCGACGACACGACAGCCGTTCAGTTTCGCAATCTGGCCGACGACCGAGCCGACAGCACCCGCCGCACCGGAGACGACGACCGTGTCACCGGGCTTTGGCTCACCGACGTCGAGCAGGCCGAAGTACGCCGTTCGGCCGGGCATTCCCAGAACTCCCAGATATGCCGGGAGGTCGGCGACCGTCGGGTCGACTGGGGCGACATCGTCCGCATCCACGACGCTGTAATCTGCCCACGTCCCTTCGCCGGTAACGAGGTCGCCTACGTCGTACCGGTCGCTTTCGCTCTCGACGACCTCGCCGACGATACCGCCTATCAGGATATCGCCGACATCCCACGGCTCAGCGTACGATTCGGTATCGCGCATCCGGCCGCGCATGTACGGGTCGACCGAGAGGTAGTTGACGCGCACGAGGAGTTCACCACTCGTCGGCTCTGGACGTTCGGTTTCGCGCAGTTCGAAGCTGTCCGCGTCTGGTTCGCCATCCGGTCGCGCAGCGAAGTACCACGCACGGTTCGTATCTCGCATACCGCCCTTCCGAGTGTCCTATAAAAGGGCCTTCGGGCTTCGGCACGCATTTCTGCCATTTGACAACTCATTCGGCGTTTTCGAGCGTTGTCGTCGACTCGCAGCAGCCGTCGTCTCTGATCTTCGATGGTTTGTCAGAGTCGTAAGAGTGCCGCTGTGAGGAGGTAACCGTGAGCGTGCTGCTACTTCGTAGTACATATATCTGTTTAGAGACAATTTTCGAAGCATGGTTGAGAAACGACCCCGAAACCGACGGCGAGACGGGTTCTTCACTCTCCTCGGAATTACTGGGTTGGTGTTCATCGAAGCCATCGTGCCGTCAGAGTCACTCGTTGCTGGACCGCTAACGGTCGACGGCACCGCTCCTCACGAGTTCGTATTCGGATGCTCGCTCGGGATACTTCTCTCTGGGATATTCCGGAGACCCAACAGACAGGCGCTCATCTCGACCGTTGCGATTGGGGTCGGCTTCGCCGTGGGTGCGCTGCTATAGACTCGAACAACTGTACCTGTATTCAGGAGTGTGCATCTCGGTGGATTACCGAATGCGCTACCGTCGCCGAAAACCGTTCGAGGGAGGGGCCTCAGTTCATCCGCGACTGTGCGACACCGACGACGTTGCCGACGGCCGTGTCGAGGAGGTCGATAGCGAGGTCGAGTTCGCGCTCGGTGACGTCGCGCGGCGGGAGGAGTCGGAGCGACCGCTTGCCACAGCCGAGCGTCAGCAGGCCTTCGGCCAGCGCGGCATCGACGACGGCATCACGGTTGTCTTTGGTATCGAACTCGATTGCGGTCATCAGACCGAGACCGCGGACATCGGTGATGCAGTTGGTGCGCTCGGCGAGGCGGTCGAGGTGGGTGCGGAGGTACGTCCCTTTCTCGGCGGCGTTCGACATCAGGTTCTGCTCTTCGATGATTTCGAGCGTCAGTGCGCCCTGAATCGAAGCGAGGATATCGCCTGCGCCCCACGTCGAGGAGAGTCGCGCTTCCGTATCGGGGAACATCTCGTCGTTCGATACCGTCGCGCCGACGCGGAGGGCCTTTGCACTCGTAATCACGTCCGGTTCGAGGTCGTAGTGGTCCGATGCCCACATCTCGCCGGTACGGCCAACGCCCGACTGGATTTCGTCGGCGATGACGGGAATGTCGTGCTCGCTACAGATATCCTGGAGTTCGCGCATGAACTCCTCGCTCGGTACGCGGTAGCCGCCTTCTCCCTGCACCGGTTCGAGGATGAGGAACGCGACTTGGTCGGCAGGGACGTGGCCGTGTTTGGAGTCCAGTTTGGCGCGGAGTTGTTCGAGTCCCGCCATCGAATACGGGACATCGTGAATCCCGCTTATCTCGGGGAATTTTCGTCGGTGAACGGATTTCGACCGGTTCAGCGAGAGTGCGCCGAGCGTCCGACCGTGGAACGCTCCTTCGAACGTGATTCCGTACTTCGGTGTCTCACAGTGGTCGTAGCAGACTTTGATTGCGTTTTCGACCGCTTCAGCCCCGGAGTTAGAGAGGAAGACCGTATCTAGCCCGTACTGGTCTGTGGCGTCGGTCAAGAGGTCCATAAGGTGGGACGGGCCGGGGAGCGACGTGGTCTCCGGCGTTCCGCCGGTGCTCACATAGAAATCCTGCCCGGCGATTTTCATCGGGTCGACGAGGTCAAGTCCATCGAGACGCGCCTTCAGTTCCGGGTTGTTATACCCGAGCGGGGCCGCAGCGACGTGGCTGGTGAAATCCAGCAACACGTTGCCGTCCGGGTCGGTACAGAACGGACCAATCGCATCCTTCGTGATATCCCAGACGAATTCGTAAACGTACGTACTGGTTGCGGCCGTCTGTTGGTGATATTCAACCCACTCTGTCGCTTTGGGACCGGGAAGCGACGTAACACTCGGCTCGACTGTGTCTCGATCCATACTAACACCGTACTTAACAATCATACATAAATTTAGCTGATAAACTATCTATCTACTCGAATTGCTGTGTTGAACAGACGATTGTCAGACTCTGTTCGGACTCAATTCGATAATACCAAACAATATTGGAGCGTGTGAACACTCACCAGATTATGGTATCGCTCGTAATCCTGCGATAACATCGTCAATCCTTCACAGTCAGGGGACTATTCACCGACAGATGGGTTTGGAACTATCAAACAGATGCTCTCGATTAGTGCTGCTGTTCGAAAACAGTCGTTTCAAGATTCACTTCGATAATATTCGCTGTTTGCATCACGAGTTCTGGAATCTCCGTCTGGAAGCGCTCCCCGGAGAGTCGACTTGTCGGGGCCGTCACGCTGACCGCGCCACAGATATCGCCGTCGACGCCGCGGACCGGAGCACCAATCGACCGCGTGCCGCGTAGCTCTTCTTCGTCGTTGACAGCGTACCCCCGTTCACGAATCTGTTCGAGTTCGCGAAACAGGCGGTCCGGGTCGGTGATGGTGTTTTCAGTCCGCTTGGCGAGACCCTGCTCGTCGATGATATCGCGGACGCGGGCTTCGTCGAAGTTCGCGAGCATCGCTTTCCCAGTCGACGTACAGTGGAGGTACTGAGGTGCCTCGCGCATGCGGAGGTGGTAATCCATCGCGACGGCGTTGTCACCGCGACTCTCGTACATCGTCACTTCCTTGCCACGGTAAGCAACAGTCAAGTGGACGTACTCGCTGGTCTGTTCTGCGAGTTTGTCGACCTCGACTTGGCCCGCCCGGTACAGGTCCGTCTCGTTGCGGACGGTCTCACCCATCGTAACGAAGCGCAAGCCGAGCCGGTAGTGTCCATCCGACTTCGCGATGAATCCCTCATCTTCGAGCGTCGCGAGGTAGGTGTGGACGGTCCCCTTCGATGCATCGAGCACGTCACACAGTTCACTGAACGTCGGTTCGGACTGCTGTTGTATCGTGTCCAATATCTCACTCGCAGTCTGTACGGACTTGATTCGACGGGGGGCGTCTGCGTGCCGATTGTCGTCCATACCCCTCTTTCTCGACGGCCGTGTAATAGTTCTGGTATATCAAACAGTGAATCAGTGGCGTGTTTCATATGTCCGCTTTCGGCACCCATATGTTTGAGATTCCCAAACATATCACGGCATAGTGTCCGAATAAAAAATTTATATGCGACGTTCATGATTGTTTGAGTGGTATGGATTGTCAACCACACCACCGCCGTCGGCACGTCGACGCGGGGGACTGGTTACGAGTGTTCGCGCATCGGCTTTCAATCTCTCGCAGCAGAAGCGTTCTGATGGCACGGGGAGACAACAGGCTCACTCCCACCCTTGTGGTTGACTCTCAACGGGAGACTCCGGAGGTACCCCGATGGGACTAGCATTCGAACCGCAACTGTATGAGGAAATCGACCCAGAAAAACGACCATCGCTGCTTGAGGCGTTGGTACCGGTTGTCGGGATGCTCGTGTTCCTCGGAGCAGGCATCGTGGTGTACGGGCTTGACCCGCAGTTCCCCCTCTTTTGGGGCATTACGTTTACTGGACTCTTCAGTCGGTACTGGCTCGGCATCACGTGGGACGACCTCTACAGCGGTATCACGGACAGTCTCCACATGGGGATTCAGGTCATCCTCATCATGTTCGTCGTCTACACGCTCATCGCTACGTGGGTCGCCGCGGGGACGATTCCGAGCCTGATGTACTACGGGCTCGAACTGTTAACACCGAAGATTTTCCTGCCCGTCACGGCGGTGCTCGCAGCACTTGTCACGTTCGCCATGGGGTCGTCGTGGACGGCCGCCGGGACGCTGGGAGTCTCCCTTATTGGTATCGGGGCTGGACTCGGAATCCCCGAACCGATGACCGCCGGTGCAATCCTCCCTGGAGCGGACATGGGTGACAAGCAGTCACCGCTGTCGGATACGACGAACCTCGCGGCGGCCGTAACGAACACGGACCTATTCGACCACGTCAACGCGATGCGCAACGGGTCGCTCCTCGCGTTCGTAATCGCGGTCGCACTGTACGCTGTCCTCGGATTCCAGGCGTCCGGTAACATCCCAGTGGGTCGTATCGCCGAGATACAGGGCGCACTCACCGGGTCGTACGAGATTTCGGTGCTCACGTTCGTCCCGCTTTTAGTTACGTTCGGACTCGCCATCTACGGCGTTCCCGCGCTGCCGACGCTCGGGGCGGGCGTGTTCGCGGGCGCGGCGACGGCAGTAACGACGCAAGGTACCAAATTCGCCGCCGTGTGGTCGATTGCCCAGTCCGGAACGAGTCCCGCGACCGGCATGGAACTCGTCGATGGTCTGCTGGCGAGTAGTGGCATGATCGGCGGTGCGTGGGTCGTCACCATCGCCATCGCCGCGCTCTCGCTCGGTGGCATGCTCGAACGGACCGGTATTCTTGCCGTCCTCGCACACCACCTCGGTCGGCTCAGCCGTGGCGTCGCCAGTCTGACCGGCGTCACTGCCATCTCCGCGGTCTCGATGAACATCCTCGCCGCAGAGCAGTACATCAGCATCGTCGTCCCCGGAATCACGCTCCGGAACCTCTACGAAGACCAGGGACTCAGCAGTGAGAACCTCTCGCGAGCCATCGAGTCCGCCGGAACGACCACGAGCGCGCTCATCCCGTGGAACAGCGGGGCGCTCTTCATGGCCGGAACACTCGGCGTCGGCACCCTCGAATACGCGCCGTACTACTTTTTCGGCATCCTCTCGCCGGTGGTCTTACTGCTGATGGGTCTCACCGGCTGGCAAATCACGTACAAAGCGGGTGCGGCCCCCGCCGGTGCCGAAACGCACCGCGGGCCGGCGTCGACGACCGACGACTGACACCAGTCGTGGCTCAGGGGTCGAGCAGTTTCGCCTCGGCCTTGCGGAGATGTTCGAGAAACGTCGTTTTCGATATATCTAACGCGGCAGCGAGTTTGCGGGTCGAAGTGTCACGTGGCCAGTTGTAGTATCCTCGTTCGCGGGCCAGTTCGAACACCTCGCGTTGTCGCGGAGTCAGTGTCTCCAGTTGGTGTACTTCCCGCGGACCACCACTGACGGCCCCGATGCGTGCGATTTTGATATCCGCGTTCGAACTGTCGCGGACCGCATCGAGCGCCGTCTCGATTTCACTTCGCGTCCCCGTGTAGCGAACGTCCCAATACTCGCGGCCATCTTCGATTTTGCCCGGCGCGCTGTGGACGAAGCCGTGTTTTCGCAACTGGGGGAAAATCAGGTCGTTGGGGTCGTATTCGACGAACACCTCCCGGGCGACGGCCCCCGGTGCGATGCGTTGTCTTCGGGTATCAAACTGCGTCTGAATCTCGTCAATCGCCCCGACCAGCGGTGAGGCCCCGATAGCCTCGATTAACCGCGTCAGCTCCCGTTCCGAATCGGCGTATGCAGTGTACAGGCCCGTCACCGTCGATGACTCCGTACCGTACGTCGGGGTTTCGTACACCGCGTGAGCGATGATGCCGCCTGCGTGCTCGGCAGTCGCTTGGATGGCCCAACAGTTCGGATGCCAGAGGTCGAGCGTCAAGTGAGTGCCAGTGTCCGTCGACGACGCGCTCATGGGGTCGGTGAAACACACGTCGTCGTAACTGTATCAATTTTTCCGTCGGGTTCTTCGGGAGGGCAGCGAGTGACCATCTCCCGATTCAGTCACTCGATTCTTCGGGCCGGGGAACGAGCACGACCGGCACCGGTGACAGTCGCGCAAGTCGGTCCGCAGTGCCTCCGAGAATCGCTTCTGGAAGCGAAGTACTGCCGTGTCGACCGGCGACGATGAGGTCGGCATCGACCGCCTCCGAATGCGCAAGAATCCCATCGTAGGGGGTCTGTGCCCGCCGGACTTCGGTCTGAATCTCGACGGTAGTCCGCTCACGGGCCGCGACAGCCGCCTCGACGAGGTCCTGAATCGCGGCATCCAACTCCGCGACATCGTTGGAAGCGAATCCGAGTCCGCCACCGGACGGCTCGACCACGGTAATCACGTGGACGGCTGCGTCGAACGGTTCCGCAATCGACAGTGCGTGCTGGAGGGCAGCATGTGACGCGTCAGTACCGTCAATCGGAACGAGAATAGACTGGTACATGGTGAAAATTGCGTTGGAATCGAGAAAAAGCCTCTGTCGGGGGGGAGTACGGCCGAATGTAGTTCAGACAACTACCATACCCCTGTTAAAAAGTGAAAACAATTCACATACATAGTCTATAGAGAATATTTATATGGTGTGCGTGATGAGTGCACAGCGAATCACATGCTTGGAAGAGATGAACTCGCGGCCCACTCTCCGTGGAGACGGCCGCTGACGGGGCGACACGTCGCCCGACGGAGGCGACCATGATGCAGGTCGATGTGACGGTCCTTCCGATTAGCCCTCGCATCACGCAGTTGTTTATCGCGGCGGCGTTAGGGATGTTTCTCGGTCTCGAACGCGAGTGGTCGCAGAAGTCAGCAGGGATTCGAACCTTCGCACTCACGAGTCTTATCGGGGCGATTTCGACGACAATCGACAACAACGCGCTCCTCATACTCGGCGGGGTTCTCGTCTTGCTGCAGGCAGTCCTTCTCGGTGCTGATGGTCTCCTCGACGATGACTCGCCGCGAAGCCTCTCGTTGACCACCTCTGCCTCGCTGTTCGTCGCCTACAGCGCCGGGGTGATGGTCGCCGCAGATTTCGTCCTCGAAGCGGTCGTGCTCGTGATTATCTCGTCGCTGCTCTTGGTGCTCCGGCGAGAGCTACACCAGTTCGCGTGGGGCCTCTCGAAAGAGGAGGTCAAGAGCGCGGCCGAGTTCGCGATTCTCGCGTTCGTCGTCTATCCGCTTCTCCCGTCAGACCCGGTTGGCCCGTGGAACGCCATTCAGCCCCAACTCGTCTGGTTGCTCGTCGTCGCCGTGAGCGGGCTCGGCTTCGTCAACTACGTCATCATGCAGCGCTACGGGAGTCGCGGCATCGCGATTACGGGCTTTTTCGGCGGTCTCGTGAACTCCACAGCGGTCATCGGCGAGTTCGCGGACCGCGCGGAGCGCAACAAAAACATCCTCTCGCTGTCGGTCGGCGCGGTGTTGCTCGCGGACGCGGCGATGGCCGTCCGAAACCTGTTTCTCGTCGGGGTGTTCATCCCGGAGGTCGTCCCTGAGGTCGGAACGCCACTCGGCGTCATAGCGATTGTCGGTGTCGGTCTCTCCGTCTACCTTACCGACTGGGATACCGAGTTGCAACTCGATTTCGACTCTCCGTTTAGCCTGTCGAACGCGCTCAAGTTCGGCGGGCTGTTCTTGGTGATTCTCGTCGTTTCGGCGGGCGCACAGCAGTTCTTCGGTGCAGCCGGATTGGTGACGACCAGCTTCCTGAGCGGTCTTATTTCCAGCGGGTCCACGACCACGACCGCTGTCACGCTCTATCTCGCCGGGAAGGTGTCCGCCGACGTCGCTGCAGCAAGCATCCTCGCCGGGACGAGCGCGAGTATTATCGTGAAAATCGTCCTCGCAGCCAGCATCAACCGCTCGCTCTTCCGACCCGTCGCAAAGGCGAGTGGCGCACTCATCGTTGCTGGTCTCATCAGTGGCGGACTATTAGCCGCCATCTAACAGCCCAATATATACATATTACTATTTTCGGGTATTTCCACGATATACTACTATATAATCATTCATAACATTTATACCGAATGTCCGTTTCAATGGCGGTACACCAATGACTAGGTTCGACCAATCGAGACGTTCACTCCTCGCTAGCGGCGCAGCAGCCATGTCTTTCGGCTTCGCAGGCTGTATCCAAAGTGGCGGCGAAGACGGTAACGCCACCGAGTCGGCGACCGACTCAGAGGGCGAGTCCGGCAGTGACAGCACGGATAGTGGCAGTACGTCGGACTTCGATCCGTCGAACCCAGAGTTCCCACAGCCCATGGCGGCGCTCATCAACGCCGGGTTCGAGACGGGGTCACTTTCGGACCTCAATAACATGGAAGAGCGGGACAAGCCCCGCTACGGGAAACCGGTCAAGGAGACGCCGACCAAGGAAAGCGAACTCCTCGACCCCGACAAACTCGCGTTCGCGATGACGCCATCCGAGGACCCGGCGGCCTACCGGACGACCATGAAGCCGCTCATGGACAACATCGCCAAAGAGACCGGCAAGGAAGTCGAGTACTTCCCACTGCAGTCGTACGCGTCGCAGGTCGAAGCGATGCGCTCCGAGCGACTCCACATCGCCGGCTTCTCCACGGGACCGACGCCGTTCGCCGTGAACCTCGCCGGTGCCGTGCCGTTCTCGCTGCAGGTCTCCGGCGAAGGAGACTTCGGCTACCGGCTCTGGCTGGCAACGCAGGCCGACAACGACGAAATCAACTCGCTTTCGGACCTGAAGGGCAAGCGCGTCGCCCACTCCGAGCCGTCGTCGAACTCCGGTAACCAGGCTCCGCGCGCACTCTTCGCCAATCAGGGCGTCGTGCCCGGTGACGACTACGAAGTCGCCTACTCCGGCGGGCACGAACAGAGCGTCCTCGGCGTGGCAAACGGCGACTACGACGCCGCCCCCGTCTGCAGTACGTGTGTGACGCGCGTCGCAAACGCCGGCAACCTCGACCCCTCGAAAATCAAGGTCGTCTGGGCAAGCAACCCCTTCCCGACGACGAGCTTCACCTACCGCTACAACCTCACTCCCGAGATTCAGGAGGGAATCCGGGCCGCGTTCGTCGACTACGACTACTCTGACACGCAGATCGCAGAGACGTTCGAAGGGCGTGGGAAGTTCACTGAAATCGACTACGCGACCGTCTACGACATCATCCTCCAGATTCAGGAGAACAACGGCGTCGAGTACCAGACGGAGAACCTCGGCGAATAATCTACACTACCCAATCCCATGCTGACTGTCAACGACATAGAAAAAGTATACGACTCCGGCGACCGGGCCCTCAAGGGCCTCTCGATGGAAGTCAGTGGCAACGAAATCGTCTCGATTATCGGGCCGAGCGGAGCCGGTAAGAGTACGCTTATCCGCTGTATCAACCGTCTCACGGAGCCGACGGACGGTGAGGTCTGGCTCGGCGACACCGAGATTACGGGGCTATCGAGCACGGAACTCCGTGAAGCCCGCCGCGACATGGGCATGATTCACCAGGAGTTCAACCTCATCGAGCGCCTAACCGTGATGGAAAACGTCCTTTCGGGTCGACTCGGCTACATGAGCACCTGGGACGCGTTCCGCCGCAACTTCGACAGCGAGGACATCGCCAAGGCGCGAGAGGTCCTGCACCGGGTCGGGCTCGAAGGCGTCGAAAACGACCGCGCGGACGAACTCTCCGGCGGCCAGCGCCAACGCGTCGGCATCGCCAGAGCCGTCATTCAGCGCCCGAAAATCCTCCTCGTCGACGAACCGACGAGCGCGCTCGACCCGGAAACGTCGGTCGAAGTGATGGACCTGCTCACCGAAATCGCGCGCGAAGACGATATCCCCGTCCTCATCAACATCCACGAAGTCGACCTCGCGACCGACTACGCCGACCGCGTCGTCGGCCTGAGCGACGGCGAACTCGTCTTCGAGGGCGACGCGGACGACCTCGACGAGCGCGCCAAAGACATCATCTACCGCGGCGGCGAGTCGCGCGAAGAGCGCGACGCCGCCAAGGCAGAACAGACAGCGAGCGCGGGGGAGTAAGCGATGGCGACCAAGTCCGGCTCGGTCGATGGCAAATGGGAGCGCCCAACCGCCTTCTACAATCGGACGACCAAGTACCTCGTGTACGCCGTCATCGCTGCGTTCGTCCTCTACAGCATCTGGAGCATTCGCGTCCCGCCGGACCGCCTCCTTCGAGGTGTCGGAGAGGGGATAGCACTCGTCTCGAACATGCTCCCACCGGCGCTGACGCCGGTGCAGTTCGACCTGATGGTGCAGGGTATCTTCGAGAGTATCCTCATGTCCATCGTCGCCACGACGCTCGGCATCATCGTCAGTGCACCCGTGGCGTTCATGGCGGCCAACAACCTCGCTCCGCGTCCCATCTACCTCGTCGGACGGAGTATCATCGCCGTCACGCGGTCGTTCCACGAACTCATCGTCGCTATCGTCATGGTGAAAGCGGTGGGCTTCGGCCCGCTCGCGGGCGTGCTCGCGCTTGCATTCAAGACGGTCGGGTTCTTCGCAAAGCTCCTCTCGGAGGAGATTGAGGATATCGACACGGGACAGATGCAGGCTATCGAGGCCGTCGGTGGTAGTCGCCTACAGGTGTACCTCTACAGCGTCCTGCCGCAGATTATCCCGCGAATCATCGGGCTGTCCATCTACCGCCTCGACATCAACCTTCGACACAGTACCGTCGTCGGTATCGTCGGCGCGGGTGGTATCGGTATCACCCTGTTGAACTCGTTCCAGAAGTACGACTACCAGTACAGTTCGATGATTATCCTCGTCATCGTCGGCATCGTCATGATTGGCGAGGCCGCGAGTGCGTACGCCCGACGGAGGGTTCAGTAAATGGCGAGTAAATCTTCGAACGGCACGGCAGAGTGGGAGCGGTTCGAACCGCGCGAACGCCTGCTTCGGTATCTCGTCACGCTGGGCGTGTTGGTCGTCCTCGCCGCCTCGTGGCGGGCAATGGACATCAACTACGGCTACGTCGCGTCCGCGCCGCGCGAAGTGATGGACCTCTTCACGCGGATGTACCCGCCGAACGTGATGTACACGAGCGAAATCGCCAAGCCGCTGCTCGAGACCATCAACATCTCGATTCTCGGCACGGCGCTCGCCATCATCATGGCGCTTCCGGTCGCGTTCCTCAGCGCCAGCAACACGACACCCAGCCGCGCGACGTACCTCCTCGGGAAGTTCATCGTCTCGTTCACGCGCTCGGTGAACGTCATCATCTGGGCGCTCATCTTCGTCGTGGTGTTCGGCCCGGGCGCACTCGCCGGCGTACTGGCGATTGCGGTCCGCTCGGTCGGATTCACCGCGAAACTTCTCGGTGAAGCTATCGAGGAGATCGACCCCGGCGAAGTCGAGGCCGTCAGAGCCACCGGTGCGTCGACGCTTCAGACGTTCATCTACGGGATTGTCCCGCAGATCAAGCCAGCGTTCATCAGCGTCGCGACCTTCCGCTGGGACATCAACGTGCGCGCGTCGACCATCATCGGATTCGTCGGCGCGGGCGGCATCGGCGTCCCCCTGCAGACGAATATTAACTACTTCAAGTGGGATGCCGTGCTCACGATTCTGCTCGCCATCCTCGGCATCGTCCTCATCAGCGAGGGCGTCTCCGCGTACCTCCGCGGGAAGGTGAGCTAACTTCACCTTCAGTCGAGAACACCGTTCTCGACGCGCAACCTCGTTTCCAACCTCGATTTTGTCCCTCGCCATCGGCGAGGGATTACTCGTTACTCGTTGATTCGCAATACGGTAGCCATCGAATTCGGTTGCGAACCAACTGGTGCAGTGCGTGCTGAATTATTCGTCAGTCAGAAGTCCCACTGCTGGGGATGGCCCACTTAATGTAGATTGTGAGTCCGCAGATGTACATCCCACTAACAAGCAGTGGAACGGCCAACAGTGACCATTCTTCGGGCGTCAAAAGCTGAAACTGGTAGGCAACCGAGCCGAGAGCGATGAATGACAGTGCCCCGAATGTAGTAATCGCAAAGAGGGCAATCCGAGCAGATGGAGGCAGGTTCCACCAGACTCGGCGAATGAGCGACATGTTTTCTCGTTCATGGTTGTATTCAGTTGTCTTGAAATTTCGGGTTTCTAACAGTACGGCGTTCGTTGGAACGTATGGAAGCAGTATCACTCGCGTCAGGCGACAGTATGGACCATCGTAAGTGTGTGCTCACGAGGAGAGGGGGAGGGAGATGCAAGCCACTGCTCCTCGGCAGTTCCGTGGAGCGGAAACTGCTACACACACGGACAGCGGCCTGCGCTATCTATGAACGCCGCACATTACGTGCCGCAGGACCAGACAGCAAGTCCTGCGCGTGGATATGTTCTGGTGCAAGCATGGTAGGTATATTGGTTCACCCCTCAAATTACGGTGTTCTTAGTGGATTTCGAGGCAGAGACAGAACTACCGAAGTGGGGGACGCTCCAACCCTGTGTTGAGAACCACGAAATGTGGCGTCTTCTCCTATCAGCCTCAGTATTAGCCTCATAAACCCCGAGATAGCTACCCCCGATATTCCCGAGTTACCCCGCTTTACTGGCTGGTAATGGCCTGCTAACGGTAGTTAATATACTAGTTACATTATCAGAATAAAACAAATTCATAGATGAAATCCTATGGTGTCCCTCAGAATAGTTTTGGTACTCTTCATCGCCGGGTTGCTCCTGGCGGCAACACTGGTTCCAACCGTCGCGAGCCAGCCCCCAGGTACCCCGCCTGTCGAGACCGCCGATGGAACGGATACGGCAGATAGTGCAGGTGCGTCCGGTGCCGCGGATGATGCATCGAACGACAGTAACCAGACCAACAAGTCCGAGCGAGCCGCTTCGAACTCCGATACGGCGACGAATGGCAGTTCACGCGCTAGCGACAGGTCCGCGTCCGAATCAAACACTACCGAAGCCGCCAGCGAGAGGACCGAGTCCGGCGCGAACACGACGCTCGAAGCGACTCCGGCCCCTCAGCAGTCATCGAATCACTCCGAAGTCGCTGTCGTTCCGGCAGCAGAGAACGACTCCACCGACCCGAGAGCGGACAATCGGTCTGCCGCTGGAAGTTCCACACCGTCCATGCCACATGCTGATCCGAACGACTGCCAACTTGCGTCCAACGACTCGAAGACGATTGGACAGCACGTCTCCGAGTTCGTCGGTGGTCTTGTCGGCGCTGACGAGCGGGCGAATAACCACTCAAACTGTGGGTCAGCTTCCAATGCATCTCCTTCCGGTGTTCCGGCCACGCCACCCGCGCACCAATGTGACCAGCCCACCGAAGACGACGACGACGACGCACCGACCAGCATCGGTGAACAGGTCTCCCAGTACGTCGCTAGCCTTCTCGGCGGAAGCGACCGGCCTGCAGTACCCGACTCACAGCCATCTCACCCGGTGGACTGCGACGACGGGGATACAGATAATGGCGACGATGCGGGTGATGGTGACGATGGCGACGATGCGGATGATGGAAGCGATGGTGACGACGCCGGCACCCCCGACGATGGAGACAGCACTGGTGACGCTGACAACTCTACTGATGAAGACAGCAGTGGAGATACCACGTCTGGAGACGGCGATAGTACTGGTGACGACGGTACCAGCGATGGTGATAGTACCGAAAACACTACCGACGACACCAGCGACTCCAACGAAACTGGCGAGGTAGAGAACGAAACCACTACTTCGACATCCAGCGACGACACGACCCAATCTACGGAAGACGAGACAACCACCAGCAACGAGATCTCGTCCAGTAGTGGGTCATCAAGTCTGGATAGTGGAGATTCGAGTTCGTCGACGACGACTACCGACGCGACCTCCGAGGCGGGGAGTTCTGAGACGGAGACGAATGTCACCGATGGGGCTGTCGTCGGAGGCGACACCGAAGGTGACGACGGTGATGGGCAGTCTGCGGACGATTCGGTGAGCACTGAGACGGAAACGACGGATGCCGCTGTCGCTGAGATGGGTCAACCCAGCGGCCCATCCGGTGGTGACAACCTTACATCGCCCACCGACCAATCCAGCAGCATCCTCCCCCTCCTGTTGGTACTCCTCTGGCTCTTGGTCGTCGTCGTCATCTACCGACACTACAAAGAAGAACTCGCTAGCCACGCTGGCGGCGTAGAGTCGCCAATCCAGTCACCCTCCCGCTGACTGTTCGGGAGGATTCTACCTGTTTGGGAGACAACGTTTACTACGCCCGAAGCGAAGAGGTATCCTACTGTCCCGCCCCTGCTTCTCGACCATATGACCGCTTTGGTTGGAATTCGAACTGCGCACCACCAGCCGAACTTTCGGTCACTGACGCAGTCCACCCGTGAGCGTCGGCAATTTCTTTGACAATCGAGAGCCCGAGGCCGGTCCCCTGCGATGCAGTCGAGTATCCCGGACGGAACACCTGCTCGAACTGTTCGGTGGGAATCCCACACCCGTTGTCGGCGACGAAAAAGCCACCACTGTCGAGTGGGCCGACGGTAACTGCCGTCGCGCCGCCGTGTGTGATTGCGTTCCGAAAGAGATTCTCGAAGAGGTGTCGACTCCGCATAGCATCCGCCTCGACGACGAGGTCGTCAGTGTCGGCCGTCTCGACCGAAAGCGTTGCAGCCTCCGTCTCGACGTAGTCCCACGATTCCGTAGCGAGTGCCTCCATGTCAACAGGGGCCGGGTCGACGACACGTTCGCCTTGCCGTGCGAGCATTAGGACGCCTTCGATGACTTCTTCCATGCGTTTGTGCGCGCGCGTCATTCGGTCGAGTTGCTCGGTGAAGTCGCGCATCTGTCCGAGTGTGCCTTCGGCGACGTTCAGCGGGTTTCGCAAGTCGTGCGAGACGGTCTGTGCGAAGCGTTCGAGTCGCTCGTTTTCGTGGGCTAACTCCTGTTCGTGTTCGAGCATTCGCAACGCCGATTCGGCGTTCATGCCGAGAATCTCGACGAGTTGCGTGTCGGTCTCCGTGAATGCATTCGGGGCGGTCTGGCCAACGCTGATAATGCCGTAGTCACCGAGTGGGACGTAGAGCCACGACCGGATCGAACCGCGGGTCTCAGTGTCGGTGTCGGTGTCCGAAAGTGCCTGAATATCGTCGTAGACGCGTGGCTCGCCCGCTCGGAAGGCCTCGCCGACCAGACTATCGTCGATGTCGTAGACGGGGCGGTCACCGAGGAGGTCTCTGGTCTGGTCGTCGACGTGCACCGGGACTAACTGGTTGTCGTCGCGAAGCCGAACTACGTTGATGGGAAACCCGAGAATGGCCGTAATCGCCTCTCCAACACCGGTCGCGACACCATCGAAGCTCTCCGCCTGGAGGAGGTCTCGCGTCGCGGTGTGCAGTGCTTCGATGCTTCGCTCGCGTTCCCACTTCTCGGTGATCTCGATATTGATGGCGACGTAGCCGTGTCGCTCACCATCCTGTGTAATCGGGGCGATAGTCTGCTCGATGACGTACGTCTCGCCGTTCTTGCGTTTGTTGACCAGTTCACCCTCCCAGACATTCCCCGACGAGATGGTCTCCCACATATCGGCATAGAGTTCGTCGTCGTGAACCCCCGAGCGGAGCATACTGGGATTGCTCCCGATGGCCTCCGATGCATCGTAGCCAGTCGTCTCCTCGAATGTCGAGTTGACGTACTGGATTGTTCCATCCAAGTCGGTGAACATCACGACGTGCCCGGAGCTTTCGACCGCTTCCTGGAAATACATCTGATCGACCATGTCGTGGTCCGAGGGCGGAACCCACCCGCCATCGAAACAGACGCGCCTATCGGCGCAGGGTTTCTCGCACGAGAGAGACCACCTATCCATACGCTTCGGTGCACCCTCCGCGCGCTTGAAGATGGCGTTCCACCATACACATGTAAGAGTACTGGATTTTCTATAGTCGGTCGTAGACCGGAAGTTCGAGCCAACACTCAGAGAGTTCATATGTTTTATCCGAATACAAACACTTTGAATCGACATGTGAGTTGATGTATATTCTGGTGGTGTGCAGGCGACAGGTGACGTGTTGCTCACAGTTGGAAGAGGAATCAAGTGAGTAACTGGTCGTCGGCAGGTGAATGTATAAGCGAGAATATCTAATATGTTCATATTATCTCCATGTCACCCACACCCATGCCTCGACGTCACTTGGCGCGGGCGCTCGCGGCGCTGGTGGTATCCTCGCTGTTGGTCTCAGTGGGAATATCCGCGCTGACCCACACGCCGACGGACTCCCGAACTGGCACGGTCGAGTCGCCCGCTGATGGCCCGACGGTCGTTGGCATCCAGGGATTCCACTTCCGTGGTCAAGGTGCCACGAAGAAGCCAGCGCGGCTCATCTCCGTGGGGCCGAAGGCTAGTCTGCACCGGTCGTTCGACGGCTCTCGCGTCGGCGCGCAGTGGTTCTACGATGTCGACCCAGTGGGCGATAACGACATTCTGGTCAGTGCAACGATTCCGCAGGGGACCGTCGTCGTCCGATTCGACCGCCTGACGGGCAAGGTCGTCTGGTCCGAGCAGCTGCCGTATCACGACACGCACGATGTCGACTCCCTCGGCGACGGCAAACTGCTCATCGCAAACATGCGTCAGTACAACGAGACGACGAGCGTCAGCAACGACCGGCTGCTCGTCTACGACCGTCACGAGGACGAAGTAGTCTGGGAGTGGCTGTTTCACGAGCACTACCCCAACTCGACGGACGGCGGCTTTGCTGGCGACTGGACCCACGTCAACGATGTCGACAAGGTTGGTGACGGGCTCTACTTGGCATCGCCGCGCAACTTCGACCAGGTCATCGTCGTCAACCGCTCTACGGGAGAGATAGAACTCCGGCTTGGCGAGGACGACACCCGTGAGATTCTCCACAGACAACACAATCCCGACCTTATCCGAGGGCCGAACGGTTCGGTGTCAGTCCTCGTCGCCGACAGCGAAAACGACCGCGTCGTGGAGCACACCCGGCACTGCGAGGATGGGAAAGTCGGCGTCGTCGAGGCCGACCCCGAAGACTGCGAGTGGGAACGCACGTGGACACTCGCGGGTGGACTCAACTGGCCGCGGGACGCCGACCGACTCCCAAACGGTAACACACTCGTGACGGACACGCTCAACCACCGCGTCATCGAGGTCACCCCCGAGGGCCGCATCGTCTGGGAGTATTACGCTACCTGGGGTCCCTACGACGCCGAGCGAATCGGCACCGGCGACGGGTCGAACGGCCCTCCGATGGTCTCTATCGACGCACCCAAACACGCCACTCTGTCGAATTCAGTGGGGGTGACGCCGGGGACCGGCGACCGTCAGACGTTCCACGGCTGGCTCACCGAGACTACTGCCGGAACACCGCTTTCCGGCCCTGTCGAGAAGTTCGCCCTCCGCTGGGCGCACGTAACGCCGTGGCTGACGCCCGTCTGGATGACCGGTTGGGACTTCGCGCGGACCATTCTCGCGATGCTCGTCCTGCTCGGCTGGACCACCGTCGAGACCTATTACCGCCGGGAACGCCTCTGGGACCGCGTCAACAACTTCGCCGAGCGGGTCCGTGCCGCAAGCGATGACTGGTAGTCAGAAGACTGGGCACTGTCTAGTCCTCTTCTGGACCGTCCTCTTCTGACCCGAATCTAACTCAAGGAGAGCGTTCAGTCGGTTACGGTGTTGACGAGACCACCGCCAAAATAACGGCGATTGTCTTGTCTACAAACTACAATATCGGTCGAGGGATTACACTGTCCTATCGTAGTTTTAAGCGACACGTGACTGAACCGTCGAGTGCGTTCCTTCACAACCGTACCGGGACACACGATTATCTACAAGCAATATATCATACTACCCATATCAGTTGTTGAGGGTATAGAGGTTTTACTCTGGATAAACAGACAAATGTCAGACACTGACAAAAATATGATTGGAATCGATTTTAAACGTGAACAGAGAATCAGCTGTTCCACGATTTGTGGGTCGGGAATCGGTCAGATGTCCACCATAGTAGTGTGGTTTTTGTTCAATACTATCGGATTCAATGTCGAGTTCAACAAAGTTCTCGACTGCTCGATAGACGAACGCCAGCTCAGGAGAGGTAAGGCGAGTTTAAACGAGATACCCGGTCTGAATCACATTCCGTTTTCGGAGTTACAGTGGCCTACTAGTGTAACATGAATATGTCCGTTATATCTTCAACCGCAGCACCTCGTGACAGCTGGCGTGGAAAACCCGTTCTGGTGGGTGGCTCAGTTCTCTTCAGCCGCGGTTTCCCGCAGTTCCGTCCGCCGAATCTTCCCCGTCACAGTCTTCGGAAGTTCGTCGACGAACTCGATTTCGCGGGGGTACTCGTGCGCGGAGAGTTCAGATTTGACGTGCGCTTTGATCTCCTCGGCGAGCGAGTCCGACGGCGTCGCATCCGCACTCGGGACGATAAACGCCTTGACGATGTTCCCGCGTTCGCGATGGGGCTTGGGGACGACCGCGGCCTCTGCGACCGCCGGGTGCTCGCCAAGCGAACTCTCGACTTCGAACGGGCCGATGCGGTAGCCCGACGAGAGAATCACGTCGTCGGCGCGGCCTTCGAACCAGAAGTAGCCGTCTTCGTCCATGTGCGCGAGGTCGCCCGACAGATACCACTCCCCGTCAGGGCCGTCGATGAAGCAGGCACGCGTCTTCTCGGGCTTGTTCCAGTACTCCGCGAAGAAACAGGGGTAGTCACCGCGTTCGGCGATTTCGCCCGTCTCACCCGGCGGCAGAACCTCGCCGGACTCGGGGTCGACGATGGCTGCCTCGATGCCGGGGAGGGGCTTGCCCATCGACCCCGGTCGCACGGGCATCGTCGGGTAGTTGTTGATAATCATGTTCCCCGTCTCGGTCTGGCCGTAGGTGTCGAGAACGGTCACGCCGAGGGTGTCTTCGGCCCACTCGACGACGCCCGCACTGAGGGGTTCGCCGATGGAGAGGGCGTGACGGAGGTCGGAGTCGGTGTCCGCGAGCACGTCTTCGTGTTCGCGGAGCATGCGGTAGGCCGTCGGGACGGAGAAAAGGACCGTGATGGGATAGGTGTCGAGCAGGTCCGCCCACGTTTCGGGGTCGAACTCGCCTTCGTAGGTGAAGAGTGCCGACCCCCAGAACCACGCACCGAGGGTGTTGATTGCCCCCGTCAGCCAGCCGAGGTCACCGGTGCTCCAGTACACGTCGCCGGGTTGGAGGTCGACGGCGTAACGCTGGGTCGCCGCGACGCCCGCAATCCAGCGGTGTTTGTGCAGGACGCCCTTTGCGAGCCCGGTCGTCCCGGAGGTGTAGTACAGAAGCGCGTTGTCCTCGCCGCCGGTCCGTGCGGGTTCGTAGTCCGTGCTGGCGTGGTCGAGCGCCGTGTTGAAGACCACATCGTCGGTCGGTGCGCCGTCACCGCGGTCGACTGTGATGACGTGTTCGACGCTCGGCGCGTCGGTGAGTGCGTCGGCGATGGTCTCGCGATTGTCCGTCGTCGTGACGACGACCGAGGTGTTACAGTCGTCGAGTCGGTAGGAGATGCCGTCGGGGCCGAACCGCTCGTTGACGCTGCCCCACACTGCGCCGTGTTTGAGCGTCCCCACGAGGGCGACGTAGTGTTCCGGAATGCGCGGCATGTACGAGACCACGCGGTCGCCCGCCTCGACGCCGAGGTCGTCGAGGACGTTCGCGAACTGGCTCGAACGGGTTGCGAGTTCCCAAAAGGTCAGCGTCGTGAGTTCGCCGTCCGTGTCGACCTGATAGAGAGCGACTCGGTCGCCGTTTGCCGCATGTCGGTCGACGGTTTCGTGAGCGATGTTGAGTTCCTCCGGAGCGTTCCACGAGGCTTCAGTGTAGATGTCGTCCCACGAGAAGTCGGCTCGCGTCGCGTCGTAGTCGCCGAGATTGTGTGTTGACATTTCGACCTGAGAGACGATATTTGGGTAAATAATTGTGAGGGATGGGAACAGGGAACGTGTGGTTGGTTGTGAAGCACCAATCGAATTTATCATATATCTACTAACAACCGTGTAGAGGGCCATTTATCTACATCGTTGAAATCAGCAATTTCGAATTATAGAGTGTGTCTAAGTCACACCCACACATTATTTACACATAATATATATTCGTGATATGTCTTGTTTGCCGAAATTTTGATTACCTGTCGCGCTACTCTTGAGTACAAGATGGAAAAGCTGCAGTCATCTGCCTCAGAGACAGTTGTATCTATAGTCGGATTAGGATATGTCGGTCTTCCTCTAGCCGTCGCCTTAGATCAGCAGGGGTACGATGTCACAGGTTACGACATTAATAAAGATAAGATTGAATCACTGACTAAGTCAGGAACAAAGGTTGAAGAACTATCTGGGGAGTCCGTTTCTGAGACAGATATAGAGTTTACTACCAACCCGAGTCATTTTCAAGACTCAGATATTCTTATTGTAACTGTCCCAACACCGGTTACAAGTGAAGGAGTCCCTGATTTGACCGCTGTTGAAGCAGCAGGAAGAACAGTAGGTGAGCACATGAGTACAGGGACAACAGTAGTACTCGAATCTACAGTATACCCAGGAGCAACCAGAGAGCGGTTTGTTCCAGAAATTGAGAAAGCATCAGGGTACACAGTAGGTCAAGACTTTAACGTTGGCTACTCACCAGAGAGGTTATCTCCAGGAGACAGTGGTCGAACAATCCATGATGTCGTCAAGGTTGTGAGTGGGGATACTGAGGAGACCACAGAGCAGCTCGCCCGGTTGTACGGAGATATCGTTGATGCAGGGGTTCATGAAGCACCTAGTATTGAGGCTGCAGAGGCTGCAAAAGTTGTAGAAAATACTCAGCGTGACGTGAATATCGCCCTGATGAATGAGCTATCACGCGTATTCGAAGCTCTCGATATTGACACGGAAGCAGTGCTAGATGCTGCAGATACGAAGTGGAACTTCCACCGCTATCATCCTGGGTTAGTCGGTGGTCACTGTATCCCCGTTGACCCGAATTATCTAATATTCCAGTCGGAACGAAATGGGGAGTCACCAGAGATCATCGAAGCTAGTCGGAAAGTAAATGAGCGTGTTCCTGATCGGATTGTGAGTTGGCTCAACAGTTCGATGGAAGGAAGACTTCAAAATTCAGACATACTGATTCTGGGCCTGTCATATAAGCCAAATACTTCAGACGTTAGATCTGCTCCAAATCGGCGGCTGATTAATTTACTTCAATCAGAAGGGGCTGACGTCTATGGATATGACCCACATGTTAGCGGTGGAGTGATGAAGGAAGAGTTTGGAATAGAACCAGTTGGTGACTGGAAGAATCTACAGTATCAAGGAATCATCCTTACCACTGGTCACGATGAATTTAACGAGATCAGAGAGACGGAGGTAGAATCTCAGCTCGTTGAAGGTGGTACACTTGTCGATACGGAGCGTGTTTTCAACTCCCAAAAAATCACTTCAACATATCACACACTGTAGATGTATCAAGAACACACGGTAGGGGTCGTCGTACCAGCGTTTAATGAAGAGGGCCTGATCGGCGATGTCATTACCAGCATGCCCGAATACGTGGACCGGATCTTCGTCATCGACGATCAATCGACTGACGGAACATGGGACGAGATCATTGATGCTGCAGAGCGAGACGGCGAGGAATGGGAGAAACATCGCGATAAGACTCAGATAGGAAATTCGAGTATTGAGATTGTCACGGATGGAGGTGAGAGCGAACTAGCTAAACGTGCAGTTGTAGAAACCCGGATTGGTCGTGTTGTTCCGATTCAACATCACGAGAATCTCGGGGCGGGGGGAGCAATTAAAACAGGCTACTTGGCTGCGGTTCAAGCTGGCGTCGATATCGTCCCTACAATTGATGGCGATGGACAGATGGACGCTTCAATGCTTGACCGATTTTTAGATCCCATTGTCAACGACAACGCCGATTACGTGAAGGGCAACCGGCTGCTGTACCGGGAGTTCCGCCAAGAAATGCCTCAGTTCCGGTTTTTTGGCAATTCAATACTCACGTTCTTAACCAAAATCGCAAGTGGGTACTGGAAAATGATGGACCCACAGAATGGTTATACGGCAATCTCGAACAGAGCACTACGTTCGATTGATCCCACGAACCTTTACGAATATTACGGCTATTGTAATGACATCCTAGTGAAACTGAATGCAAAAAACATCAGAATCGCAGATGTCTCGATGCCAGCAAAGTATGGAGAGGAAGAAAGCAGCATTAATTACAGACAGTATATCTCAAAAGTATCCATAATGTTGTTGAGGGACTTTCTCTGGAGGCTAAAAACGAAATATCTGATATTCGATTTTCACCCTCTCGCATTATTCTATGTGTTTGGAGCGGTCAGTACTCTCTTAGGGTGTTTGGGTGCAGGGTACACTGCATATGCATATCTCACTACTAATTTATCCATTTTCGTTCGAGGAACCCTATCACTTATATTATTCTCAATGGGTAGTATGTTTTTGATGTTTGCAATGCTATTCGACATGCAAGTAAATGAAAATTTGGAGACTCAGGTGTACCAATGAGAGTAATCGTTACTATCCAGCATCCAGCACATGTTCACTTCTTTAGAAATGCCATCAACGAGTTACAGTCAGATGGTCACGAGGTTCAAGTCTACTGTCGTCGAAAAGATATCGCAGTCCAACTATTAGACGAATACGAGATTGATTACCAGATACTAGCAGGTCGTGCAAATTCATTTTTGGAGCTAGTTAAGACACAGGCAGTTTATGAGTCACGCTTACTCGCACAAGCTCGCCAGTTCGAGCCAGACGTCATTACCGCAATTTCAGAGCCAGCAATTACACATGTCTCGCGCTTAACTGGCGCTCAAAGTGTACTGTTTTCTGACACAGAACACGCAAGTCTTCAAAACCGGCTGGCATATCCATTCGCACACAAGATATGTACACCAGACTGTTATCGTGGAGATATCGGTGCGAAACAGAACCGCTATCCTAGTTACCACGAGCTTGCTTACTTACACCCAGATAGATTCACACCAGACACAAGTGTGTTAACTGATTTGGGTATCGATCCAGATGACGATATCGCACTTGTGCGTTCAGTTGCGTGGAATGCAGCTCATGATGTTGGACAAAGAGGATTTGGCCGAGTAGAGCAGGTAGTGCACCAATTAGAGGATGCAGGTGCAACAGTTGTGCTCAGCGCAGAAGGTGATTTCCCAGAAAGTGTTAAACAGAATGCTTTCTCATTACCCCCACACAAAATTCATCACCTGATGGCGTTCGCAGATGTATTTGTAGGAGAAAGTTCGACAATGGCATCTGAGTGTGCCGTATTAGGAACACCAGCAGTATATGTGAACTCACTCGAATTAGGATATATTTCTGAGCTTGAAGAACGATATGAATTGGTAAATCACGTGAACGGAGACGCTAACCAAGAGAATCCAGTAGAAATAGCGATCAACATGTTAAATAAAAGTGAGTCCTATTGGAAAGAACAGCGTAACAAGCTAATAGAATCAAAGGTTGATGCGACGAATGTAATCCTCTCCGAGGTCTTACCATGACTGCAGAACTACAACAGAAAAACCTGCTTGTGATTTCCCACTCGTACACTACATTTACGAAAGAGCAAGTAGACCGATTGGCTGAGTTATTCAATTCGGTACAGATCCTTGTCCGATATAATCCGATTGCTGAGCTTGGAAAGTGCCTCCCAACATCACGATTTGACCCATACATAAAATCAGCAAAAATCAACAAGGATCAAATGCCAAAAAACGTTGAATTAGATGTGTCATCAATATATTACCTCCCAACTAGTTCAGGGTATGACAAGCTTGGTGATAAGCACTATAACAAGGTGAAAAACCAAATTCAGTCAAATAACATAAACTTCGATATAATACACGCCCATTTCTCATGGACATCTGGTTATGTTGCTACACAGATTAGCAACGACTATGATGTTCCTGCAGTTGTGACGTCACACGCAAACCGGGATCGATTTCTTGAGGAATATAACTCAGACAACGAAAAAATAGAGACAACCTGGAAGCAGGCAGATGCAATAATACGGGTAAATGAGCGAGATAAGCCCTTACTCAAAGAGTTCAATTCAGAAGTCTACGCAATTCCAAATGGATATTCCCGAGATAGGTTCCGTTACTTAGAGACAGCTAAAGCAAGACGAGAACTGGAAATCCCAGAGGACAAGAAAGTGATATTTTCTCTTGGACTCCTAATAGAAAGAAAAGGGTTTAGCTATTTAATTGAATCTATCGAACATATCAAAGAAGAGCACAAGAATGTCATTTGTGCTATTGGTGGTCGAGGAAAACAGCAAAAGCATTTAGAACAAAAGATTTCAGACCTCGGGCTCAGCGAACATGTGAAAGTGCTAGGGTTTGTACCTGAAGACCGCCTTGACTTGTGGATGAACGCGTGTGACATATTTGTGCTCCCAAGCCTCGCAGAAGGAAATCCAACAGTAATGTTCGAAGCGTTGGGCTGTGGAAAGCCCTATGTTGGAACCGACGTTGGTGGCGTCAGGGAAATTATCACACAAGGCAAACATGGGCTTATGTGCGAGTCCGGAGATTCACATGAGTTGGCAAAGATAATTACGAGAGGTTTAGATATGGACTGGGATAGAGAAGCGATTCGCAATTATAGTGAAGAATATACTTGGAACAACATTACGAAACAAATCGAAGGAGTATACAAGCAGGTACTAGAATATGCAAATTAAAAAAGACAGCATTTTCGGACTGGTTTCTCTCTCAATCATAGGAGGACTACTTGGCCGACTATTTCAATATCTACTATACGTAGTCATCGGTAGAAGCCTTGGACCCACTGCATTAGGTGTTTTTTCAATAGGGTTCGTGATAATGAACCTCGGATCGATTATTGGTCGAATGGGTCTCGGGAATGGTGTTAGGAAATTTGTCCCAGCAGATATAGAATCCAACAATCAAAGAAGGCTGACGGGCACTGTCGTTTTGGGACTAGTCGCAACGTTAATCGTCGGAAGCATTGTAGGATTACTCTCATACATAGTGGTGAAGTTTAGTCAGGGATACATTGATTTAGGTATTTCAGAATCTGTACAACTATTTTTTGTAGGAATTCCACTCCTGGGAATACTGAATGTAGGTCTCTCAGCTTCTAAAGGATTCCTTGAGACAAAATATGCGGTATATGCTAAAGATATCATTCAATCAGGGAGTTCACTATTACTTGTAGCTGCATCATCATATCTTATCGGAACAGTAACTAGTGTTATAATTTCGTACATATTATCACTTCTGCTGGGTGTTTTTGCGATCTTATTCTATCTCAAGCAATTGGGTGGGTTCCGGCGCATACGAGACCCAGAGGTTCGAATATTCAAAATTTTAAAATACTCTGTGCCGCTAATGTTCGCTGCGACAGCCCAATATCTGATCACTTGGACAGACATAATCATGCTTGGTTTTCTTGTTCCTGCAGATGTCGTTGGAAAATACCAGGCAGCATTTCAGACCGCCTCAATTCTTGGGTTTGGCCTTGTATCATTGAATTCAATATTCCCTTCGTTGATATCTCATCTTCATACAAATTCTAATTATGGTAGAATTGAATTATATTACAGAACCGCCACCAAGTGGTTAGGTTCAATTACGTTACTAGGTGGCATATATTCAATCCTCTTCTCTAAAGAAATATTATCAATTTTTGGGTCTGAGTTTGGGAATTCAAATTTAATATTTAGTGTTTTGGTACTAGGATTTATCATTTCTTCTCTTGCAGGACCAGTTGGATATCTACTTACTATGACGGAGTTCGAAAGGCTAGAATCAATAAATACAATATCAATGATGGTTGTGAATATCGTTCTGAATTACGTGCTTGTTTCAGTACTAGGTGGAATCGGAGCTGCAATAGCAACTGTAGCATCAACGGTTTTACTCAATAGTATGAGAATATTAGAAGTAAAGATATTGTTGGATATTAATCAAGACATTAAGACATATTCACCGTTAGTACTTCCTTTTTTGGGAGCAACTGCATTCATGATAGCCCTTCGATTATTAGCTCCAAAAGGAGTTATCACTGCTCTCGTAGTTGGATCTTTGACTTTAATATTTTATATTATAGTTTGTATTCGTTTTTCGGTTACAGACCAAGATAAGCAATTGATTAATTCAATTTAATATCTATGTTGGATTTTTATATATGGGATTGGAGAATTAATACGAAGGTGTTTTGTATCTCTCTCAACCATGATTATGAAGTTATCAGTCGGAAAGAGATTCATCAAGAAACATTACTATGGTGCCACAAAAAGGGAATATAATGAATGGTGAAAAGATACCAAAGTTGAGTGTTTCAGTCTGTCTTCTTTCGGTGGCATTAGTTGTTTTAGCGACACGCTCAGCGCCAATCACTGGATACGATGTCTCGGTTTTTCAGGAAGCAGGGACTCCCTTCTGGTCGATATTGCTAGTCACTTCTGTTGTTGGTGTTTCGGGAGGGATTTTCATTAAGGACCATTCCCTCAGAGCTGTATCCCTATTTGTTTCTATGATTAGTATAATCTGTATTGTTTCTCTACCACTTATCCGAGGGTACTGGTTCTGGGCCCCTGGTGATCCGATGACTCACCTCGGCTGGTTAAAAGGGATTTTATCTGGAAATGTCAGTTCAATCGAACTATTTTATCCCGGATTGCACATTTTCTCCGGAATAATATCAAATATCATTTATGTCTCGCCAAGATGGGCACTCATGTTAGCGTCAGTTATCCTATTTGTACCTTGGGTTGTTTTCACACCTCTTCTTGTGAGAGAGTTTTCTGATGGTCCTCGGGTTCTTGAAATTGCATTCTCAACGAGTCTATTGTTGTTACCAGTCAACCCGATCAGTACTTATTTGCGGCCACACCCAACAACACTGATGATCTATTGGACGCCAATGATTGTATTCCTCTATGTTAAATTTAGTCGAACTAATCAACCACGATGGCTACTATTATTTACCCTTCTGATTTTGGTTTCAGTGCTCTATCATCCACAACAAGCAGTCAACTATCTATTCATTATTGGTGGTATGACTATCACTTCGGACCTTGTCAGTGAGTCATCAGATTATAGAGGTAGTATTGCGATAATTGCGGCGATTTCAGTATCAATTTGGACATGGATCGCACCGAGAGAACGCTTTGCTACCGCCTTATCTGGGTTATTTATACGAGCTGTGAAACTTACTGAGTTTGGAAGTAGTATCAGTTCCAAATCAAGTTCACTATCGGAGATCGGTATTAGCATCCAAGATCTTGTATTAAAGATTGGTGGCAGGTATATTCTATTTTTGCTCCCAGTAGCAATTGCTCTGTACTACCGCTCTCGAACTAAAGATACTCAGATAGTAGGACTAGTGGCGGGGGCGATACCAATTTTCGTATTATTTACTGGTTTCTTAGCTGGAGGGATGATGAATCAATATACAAGATATCTGGGAACGATCTTATCCATTGGAACAATCATTGGTGCAGTTGGAATAGTCTACTTCCATAATAAGGCATCCGAACGCTTTTCTAAACGGTTTGCGAATATTGTCGTTTGTCTATTTATCATCACCACAATGATGGTTTCAATTCCTGTTCTTCACCCATCACCATACATCCAAAAGCCCTCTCCACAAGTGACCGAAGCACAGTTTTCTGGATACGATATTATTTTTGAGACATCACCTCAAGGAACTAAATTCGTACACGTCAGATCACCCTCACGTAGATATCATGATGCTGCCATTGCCACCGATATTGAGCAAGTCAGTAAATCAAAGCAGGTTGGACAAGCATCACAAAGAGCACCCGATCATTTCGCAAATCAATCATTAGAAACATATTACTCGGAAGAACATACTCTCGTTGTTACAGAACGGGACAGGCAAACCGATCAAATGTACGGTGGTTTTCGATACTCAAAAGCGGACTACTCTTATTTAGATTCTAGTAAACACATTTCCAACATAATTGATACTAAACAATCGAATGTATACATAATCAAACCGATTAATGAACCACAAGAGATCGATTGAGACCAATGCTTGGACTTTCTGACCTGCGACGAACGCGTGTTGCCCGTGCCTTAATCTGGTCTTTCGTATTCTATCGACTAAAATAGCTTGAACGAAAGAGCCTGCAACGGCATCTTCACCACCAACAGAGCACCGAGAATCGCATCTGAAACCATATCACGCCATTCGCAGCTGTCACAATAAAAACCAAGGCTCTCTCAGTAATTACTCGAAGAGCAGGAAGTCGCCTCGTACAATATATTTAATTTAGATGACAAAACTCCACTCACCGTATATAAGGTTCAATCGATTACGTCACAGGTAACCTAGATCTCGGAGTTGACTTTCCATCTCCTTGTCAAACTCCGCGATACCCGCTTCCCCCACTGGCTGGCCGAATGTGCTAAGCCAATCTTGTGCTTGATCAGTAAATTGCTCTGTGATTACCGGGTGTTCCTCACTGATGTCTTCTTTCTCGTTCGGTAACGCGAATAGGTCTGCATCGGAGCCGTTGGTCTGATACCGCCAATCCTCTGACCGGAGGCTTATCACATCTCCGGCCAGAAACTGATCCGACGGGAATTGATTATTGTAGGAGCAAATTTTCTCAAGTTTTTGTTGAGCTCTCTCCCCACCGCGCTGCGTCACCAC
>NZ_JBZRPK010000709.1:0-19863 GCF_058382125.1 Haloferax sp. s1 | reverse complement strand
GTCATCGACGGCGGGTGTGGGATTACAACGTTCATGGCTCCGCCGTAGTGATAAAATGTCAAATAAACAAAATCATGTCACGGGTGGCGTACTAAATCCAGAACTCATACACGAAATCTCGAAATGGGTTGTCGGGGTCGTCGGACAGACGGTCAATGTATTTCGGTACAGTTCGGCGTATCTTGCAGTGATTGCGGTCGTTCAGGTGATGCTCGTCACGAGGGCGTTGTCGTTGGACGTCACGCTTGCTCCGGTGGTTGTTGGGTTGGTGACGTTCGCAGTCTATCTCGGAGACCGAATCGCTGATGCCGACACCGACGCGGAAACGACGCCCGACCGGGCGGCGTTTATCCAACGACACGAACGCACGCTGAACCACGTGGTTTCGCTGTCGTACGGTGTTGCTGTCGCGCTCTCTGTCCTCGGTGGACCACTTGCGTTGGTACTGACGCTCCTTCCCGGCGTGTTTTGGGTTCTCTACGCGTCCGACTGGCTCTCGACCCTTACTGCCCAGTTCCGCCGTCTCAAGGATGTTTTGCTCGTGAACTCGTTCGTCGTCGCGTTCGCGTGGGCCGTGACGCTGACTGCTCTTCCGCTCACATTCGCTGACGCGCCAGTCACACCGGCCGCCGTCGTCGTGTTCGCGTATTATCTCCTCGGTATCTTCGTCAACGTCGAGATTCCCAACGTCCGCGATACTGCTGGTGACCGCGCTATCGGCGTCGAGACACTTCCCGTCGTACTCGGTGTTACCCGAACTCGTCGCGTCCTGTACGGGATTGATATCGTGACAGCACTCATGCTCGTCGGTGCTGCATTGTGGGGACTTCTTGCCCCGCTGTTCGTCGCGGCACTCCTCGTCGGTCTCGCGTTTTCCGTCTGTGTTACGTCCTTGGTGGGTCGGACCGCTCACGGCGATGCACTCACGCTCGCGGCCGAATCTGAATACGTGGTCGTTGCTGCCGTCTTAGCTCTAGTCATCCTCTAATTGGTACAAAAATATAGATACATTACATTTTTTGGTGAATCTACTGGTGTTTATTATACTTCGAATGGGTCGTACTGCCCACGATGGTCCCTATTACCCCACTCACCCTGGTGTTACTCGCCACAATCGTTATCGGGGTCGCAGCGACGCTCACCGCGTGGCGGGCCCGACCGGAGCCGGGGTCGTTCCCGCTTGTCGCCATGCTTGCGGGACAAAGTTGGTGGTCAATTTGCCTCGTGTTGCAGATTCAAGCGACGACGCTCCACGAAAAACTATTCTGGGTTGCTGTTTCGTGGCTCGGTGTTGTCGTTATTCCTGTGGGGTGGCTCGCATTCGCGCTTGATTACACTGGTCGCGACAAGTACCTTCAGCCCCGATACCTCGTGCTCGCCAGCCTTATTCCCGCTATCACGGTTATTCTGACACTGACCGGCGAGTACCACGACTTGCTCTATCGTGAGTCTACCCTCATCGTCCAAAACGGGGCCTTCCGTCTCGACCAGTCTGTTGGCCCGTGGTTTTGGGTTATTACGGGCTACACCTATCTGCTTGGCTTGCTCGGGAGTATCCCGATTTTCGGTATGTTGACGAGTGAGATGCGCCCGTTCCGTGGGCAGAGCGTCGCGCTTCTCCTCGGGACGCTCGCACCGTGGGCGAGTAACGTGTTCTACCTGCTCGGTATTTTCGACACGTCCGGTCTCGACCCGACTCCAGTTGCGTTTTCGGTATCCGGTGTCGCCTACCTCGCCGCAGTCACTCGGTTTCGGCTCTTCGGGGCGAGTCCGTCACCGACACATCGGGCTCGCAGACTCGTCTTCACACAGATGCACGACGGTGCCGTCGTCGTCGACCGACACGACACGATTGTCGATATGAACGAACCGGCGGAAGACATCCTTGGAACCAACGCCACGACCGTTCTCGGGATGCCCTCGGACAGTATCATCCCGTCGTACGATGAGTTACCGGTAGACGGGGAGGTTTCCGAGCCGATTTCGATTGAGACATCTTACGGAACGGACCGCTACGACGTTTCTGTCACGCGCATCGACGACGTTCACGGTCGGTTCCTCGGGTGTCTGATTTCGTTTCACGATGTCAGTGAGATTCTACGCGAGCGGCAGCGACTCAAAGTACTCAATCGAGTACTCCGGCACAACCTCCGGACGGAAGCGAATCTCATCTCGGGATATGCCGATCTGGTCGCCGATACCGAAGGAACTTCAGAAAGCCAGCTTATAAAGAAACACACCCAGCGTATCATCGATGTCGGTGACAAAGGTCGGGCGATTGTCGACCTGTTCGAGACCAACTGGACGGCGAAGCAACCCCGTTCCGTTCCGGAACTGCTCGATGCGTGTGTGACGGAGGTCGCCAAAACGTATCCTGACGCGCGTATCAGCACAGGAAACGTATCGCCCGACATCGTCGTTTCGCCCGTCCTCAAGCCCGTTCTCGTGAACCTCATCGAAAACGGTGTCGAGCACAATGCCAACGACGAGCCGTGGGTTCAGATTTCCACTCGAATCGACGATACCACGGTCGAGTTCCAGGTCATCGATGACGGCGACGGAATCGGTGAGTACGAACGTGAAGTGCTCGAACACGGTGACGAGACGCCGCTCGAACACGGAAGCGGACTGGGTCTGTGGCTCGTTCGGTGGGGCGTCGATATCGCCGACGGTGAATTGCGTTTCGAGAACCGACAGACAGGTGGGTCAGTGGTGACGGTTCGGGTGCCGCGGTTGTCGGTAGCCGAACGAAACTGACCACACCTTGCGGTACTCCGACTTGGCAACAAACGTCGGGTCCGCTTCGGACTGTGTCGTCCCGAGACGTACTCGGTGAAGATGACAAAATTATAAACTCTATTATTGTTCTAGAATACGTTATCAATACTCCAACAGGACCTGTTTCATGAACCGGCGAACATACCTCGGTCTGGTGGGTACCACTGTAGGACTGTCCGGATGTACGGGCGGTGGCGACCAGCCCCGAACCGACACGGACACAACCGAACCCCGAACTCAGGGTCCGACTCCACAAACGGCGGTCGAAACGACGGTCGATAACGTCTCGGAGGGGTCCGGCGAATACGGACTGGACGTTGCCGAAGCGACGGTCGGAGAGGTGTTCGGAGACGAGACGCTTGCAATGGTCATTCGCTCCATCGAGCGGGTGAGTCAAATCGGGGCCTTCAAGCGGGCCGACGATGGCAAGGTCTTCTTGAAAGTTCGACTCGCGGTGAAGAACGTCACCTCGGACGAGTACCTCGCCTTCTCGGGGAAGAGCCAAACCCGCGTCGTCGACGCCGAGAAACAGGCCTATCAACAGACCCAGACGTTCGACCAATCCGGGAAACAGTTCACTGCCGGACAACTCGTTCCCGGAGAGGTTTCGCGAGGGGATTTGGCCTACGAGATTCCGGAGGATGCGTCCGACCTCAAACTCCGATTCGACTTCTTAGCGTCCGACCCCTTCTCGTACGACCGGGTTGTTGTTCCTCTCGGTGACTCACCGAACTCACCCGAGGACGTTATACAGGATTTTCAGGTCCATGTCGCCTCCCCCGGAGAAGCAATCGAATTCAACGGCATCAGCGTCACCGTCAATTCGGTGGATATCGCCGGGAACGTCGGGAGTTCGAACGCCGGTGATGGCAAGGAGTACGCGATTGTCGATTTCTCGGTGGAAAACAAGACTGACGAACAACAGCAACTCTCGTCGCTCCTCCAGATGTGGTTGAAAGACGGCGCGGGATTCCCCTACTCCCAAGATATCGTCGCAACGTCGCAGCTTTCGGAACCGTACGAGGATAACTACATCGACAGCGGAGACACTCAGCGCGGCAAATTGGCGTATAATGTGGCCGAGGGTGCTGCGCCGCTCTACTGGACGCTCGATTTTGACCTGATGAAAGAGGCTGATAAAGGCATCTGGAACGTTCGGTAGGCGTTGGGCGCTTGGTTAGCTCTCTTTTTTGTAGCGAGTTACGGTCTAGGTGTTTAGTTGTGGTTTGATTGTTCGGTGTAAGAATCATGTACTCTCGCCACTATCATTCATTAATGATTTATGAGGATGGTAATAGATACGCAGTTCAGAGAGCGCGCTACCTTGCAAGGAAAACAGACTTGAGACAGGTCGAGGGCGAAACTGTTGCGTATTGTGAAAGAGGATACTCAACGCTGGGGATTGCAAAGAGAACGGATACAACGCAGTCTACAGTTCAGGATTATCTTGAACTCGCAGAGGCACTCTACGGTTGGGAAGCTACGACCACCAAAGTACTCCCCGGCGAACAGCCACCTGATTTAGAACAGGTGTCACCAGGATACCATAGGACACTGAAGACTAGACAGTCAAAGCTTGATTGGCTTGAAACGGTGAGAAAGCACGAGTCTCGTCTTCCTCAGGAATGGGTTGCAAAAGTCTTAGCAGAAGCAAGAGAGGATGGGTTTACTCACAAAGATACAAGATCTAAGTAAGTGCGGGGGAGATCCGGAAAACAGAACTTCAACGGACAATTTCGTCAACTAATGAGCCAGGTGAATGGCCTTGGAGCCGCTTGTACATGGCACTGACCTGTTTTTCAGTCATCGATGTGATCATATCTGCGACAACCCGTGCATTCTGAGTTTCAGTAGCGACTTTGAGATTCTCTTGTAATCGGTCCCGGTATGGCTCTGGAATCGCGCTTATACCTGGTTTTCCAGACTCTTCGTACAACGCGTTGAATACGACCCGGATGATCCGACGTTGCCCATGTCGTTGAGCATTCAATGACGGGTTTGAGAGCACGTAGTAGCGCGTGATGCGCTTCAATACCTGAATTGTCTCTTCGACGTTATCGTCTCGTTCTAGGTCGAACTCGTCATCAGTTAGGTCAATTATGATTGGGGGTTCCGTCCCTTCAGAACCATTAATAAAATCAGAAATCAGATTGGAGTCAAACTGAGCAATTGCGATTCGTTGTTCTTCACTATTCGTATATGACATTTAAGCGGATCTCTTGCATAGTTGCTATTGATATCGTTTAGGACTCTCCTGACATTATCTGCGATTTCTTCTTTCCCCTCCTCTCTGAGATATTGCTCAATATTGCTTGTCTCTTCATCAACCCTGTAATTCTGTTCTGCCTCAACCAAGAGGCGGTCTAATGGAATGAGACCACTCCGATAGAAATCATCGATATCGTGGACTGCGTACGTGACATCGTCTGCATATTCCATGATCTGTGCTTCGAGCGATTGCTTTTCTGTACGGTTCGATCCTTCCCGAGCGAACTCGAATGCCTCTTTTTCGCTTTTATAATAACCCCACTTGTCCTTGTTTGGCTTTTCCGAGCGCGCCCAGGGATACTTAATCGTCGCGTTGAGCGTTGCTCGCGTTAAGTTGAGGCCGAATCCTTCCTCTCTGTGGTTTGCGAGTCGGGTGAGGATACGGAATGTCTGTGCGTTCCCTTCGAATCCCAATTCATTCGGTGTGTGTTCTTCTTGCAGGAGTCGATTCAGTTCACGTTCAGCAACATGGCCGAATGGTGGATGGCCAATATCGTGGGCGTAGCAGGCGGCGATGACTACCTGTGTATCTAATTCCCTCTCAATTTGTTGATGAGCGTATTCCTGTCTTAGCAGCTCAGCGATTGACTCACCGAATTGTGCAACCTTGAGTGAGTGAGTTAACCGGTCATGATACAGGTACGATTCCCCAACGTGTGCGATCTGGGTGACGTCTTTTAACCGACGGAATTCTGGTGCGTACGTGATCCGATCTCGGTCTCGACGGAATGCACTTCGATATTCTTCCTCTGTTTCGGTGTATTGACGATCTGTTCGCATGGCTCATACGAGATCATCCTGAATGGATGAATCTCTAGATATGTAGTATGTTCCCAATGCACATACAAATGTCTATGTACGAATGGTTGGAGTATGTTGTCTGAAATATTCGCAGATACTATCAACTAGATCTGTGCGGAGGCAGAATCTAACCGGATTCGCAGCGAAGTTCCTAAAGTTAGAACTAGGTTATCAATCATCGTTCTTCAGTGGCAACAACGAAAACCCGAAGCCGAGCGACCCTACATCATTCCGGCTTGACGACAATCGTCAAGTCCGTTTTGGATGCAAAGCAGTTACTTCGAATACCAACCCCTGTTTCAGGCGGAATACACCCCTCACATCTCCCGCAACAAGACCTCCTAAGCAACCATCGCCAGCCAACACCCAGCGGCCATCGAACAGGGGGAGTAGAGCGTCGCCGAAAGCCCCCACCACTTCCGGTCGAATCGGAGGTAAAAATAGGGCGTCACAGCCATCGTACGTGGGGGAGAGGGCAGTCATCGACAGTGTGATTTACGGTGGCAATCGTGAGGAGTGGGCGGCAAATACGTGCGAAAATCGGGGAGAGACGCCGAATCGAAATCAGTCGATACACCCCCAGTACAAGCGGGTGTAACGGGTATTCGGAAATATAGGGATTGGGTGTGGGCGAAGACGCAGGTCGATACAACGGCATCGAATCGAGCGGTGGGCATCCGGAAATCACAGGTGAGGCGAGCCAGGAAGCAGCAACGTGAGGTGAGAGGAACAGGGCACTGACTGTACCGGCGTGCATCGAGGCGTCTGTGTACACCCTCGAAACGAACGGGTGTGAGAAGCGACTCACGAGACACCCCACAGAATGGGTGTACAAACGACGGTGAATACGACGAGCGTGTCGCGGCACGAAACACCTTACTAACCCCCCACGAGACCACGCAGTAGCGATGACGCCACCACTCCCGACGCGGGCTGCGATGCCGGACGAACTTCTCGACCGAGCCCAGTGGGTGGGGTGGCAAAAACAGACGCGCGGTGGAGATGAAACGAAGGTTCCGCTGGACGTAACCGGTGGGTATGCATCGGCGACAGACGCCGCGACGTGGACGACATTTGACGAGGCGCTGGCGTACGCAACAGACGGGCCTGCGGATGGCGTGGGATACGTGTTCATCGACGACGACCCCATCGTTGGTGTCGACCTCGACAAGTGTCGCAACAGCGAGACGGGAGCGACCGAAGCGTGGGCACAAGAGATAATCGACCGCCTGGATTCCTACACAGAAGTCAGTCCATCAGGCACCGGCTATCACATTCTCGTTCAGGGCTCGCTTCTACCCGACGGCAATCGCACAGGCAACCTCGAACTGTACGAACACGCGCGATTCTTCACGATGACAGGCGACCGCGTCGACGACACACCACCCAAGGTGGCCGAGCGGACCGCAGCGCTCGCGGAGATACACAGCGCGTACTTCGAGACGCCAACAGACGCCGAGCCACCACGCGCCACACAGGGCCACACAGAGAGAACACAAGCGGAACCACCGAACGAGACATCCGAGCGTGGAAACGACCTCACAGACGACGACGTGATTAGACGCGCATCGAACGCTGCAAACAGCGTGAAATTCCGCCGCCTGTGGGGTGGGGACGCGAGCGCGTACGACAGTCGCTCAGACGCCGACATGGCACTGTGTTCGTTGCTGGCGTTCTGGACGGCAGGGGACGCTACCCAGATGGACCGCCTGTTTCGCGACTCCGGACTGTATCGCGAGAGATGGGACGAGGTGCACTTTGCGGATGGGTCGACCTACGGCGAGAAGACAATCGAGCGGGCGGTATCGGGGACGAGCGAGTTTTACGACCCGACAGGATTTTCGAGTGCAGTTCGACGTTCGACAACGCGGACGGACCTGTCTCGACGGGCAGAGCGTGACCGACGTGAGAAAACCGATTCGGGGACAGCGCCACGAGAGACAACGACGCCTCAGGACGGGCCTACTGACGACCATCTCGACCGGCTCGACGAGCTGCAAGAACACCTCGAATCAGTGCTCGAAGAAAACGAGCGTCTCGAAGCCGAACTCGAACGCGAACGCGAGCGACGACGTGAACTAGAAGCGCAGTTGGAGGACGTGGCTGACGATGCAGACGATGGCGGGTGGTCGCTGTTTGGGTGGTTGCGGTAGGGTGGTGGTTTGCGTCGGTAGGTGATCAACGGAGAGTCATCCGAGAATGGTTCAGAAGAGCGTTACTGCGTGAACTCAGATGGCTACCGAGCCGATCTCAGTAGAGCAATTAATGAAGCTCAATATCTACTTACTTGTTTACTATAGACGTCACGTACTCTTTCCTGTCGCCGGCGTTCGCAGCGCTACTCAGTAAAGGGGCGTGCAACATCACTCTGCATCTGGTGTGGGCTTGAACAACGCTATTATGTCAATAAGGTCGAATGCGATGACGCCGAGTCCACTCAAAACCCAGATGAATGTGACAACAACTGTAGAGAGGGTGTATTCACCAGCGATGACACGCTGTAGAACGCCGAAATACACCATCCCAGCAGTGAACAGTGCGTAGTAGAGGTTATTGAGTAGAAGTCTTGTAGCCGTTCGATTCATTTGGGTTGCACATCCTAACCAACTATGCATCTAGTAATAATGTTTTTGCCACAATATGAAATGATTGAAATTTTATAAAATGTATACATTTGTCATACTTAGTAGGGTACGAATATATTTCTGACACTAAACACGAAATCGACATTTTCCAGACACCGGCCTCACGTGGCAACAACAAAAAGCCGTCCATCACGACACAGAATATAGAAGGTGGCGACACTATCGGCCATATCAGTATAAATGCAAAGAATGGCGAAGTGAACAAACAGTCAACACAGATCTCTTCGGCGAATGAGAAGAGTAGTGACGTAAGTATCCAAAAAAGTGGAGGTTGCAACAGCGGATTTTCAGCAGAATTAACACATCCATTAATATTTTTATACTAATTCGGAATTGATGAATTGTGTCCTGTATATGTAGAATAGAATGCTCTGCTTACCAGTATCAACAATGTCTGTTTTACAGATCTCCTGCAATCAACGTGTTATGACCGCTAGTGAATAGTTATCTTCGAACGCCCCCGCGTTGACGAGTCGAGGGCCTCCGTGCGCGCCTCGGCCATCGTCCTGCGGTGCTACTGTCGGCCGTCTTCCTCGTCGACGCGGCCCCGTTCAGTCCACCCGGTTACGAAGCATTCGACAGGTGGCTCTATTGTCGTCGGAAAAATCCCCGTCACTCCGGCCTAAAGACGAACGTCAAGTCCGTCTCGGACTGCGGCGTCCCGATTCGCACGTCGACGAGGACGGCGACGATAGCGGTCTCTCCGGCGCGCTCCTGAACGACCACGCTGTCGTCTGCGACGCACTGGCCGAAGTCGCGGTACGTGCTCTCGGGGCAGTTTCTGAGCGCCCATCCCGCGGCGACCGAGTTGTTAGTCGAGAGTGACACACCACCGGAACCGGTGTGTGCGTGTTCGATTCGCGTGAGCGACGGGTCGAGTTGCGACCTGAAGTCTGCGACCGCCGACTCCCTCGCGGCCCAACTGTACCGGCCTGCGACATCCGCGGTCGCGGCCTCGACAGCGTCGTCCGTTGCCGCGGCCACGTCATCAACCGGCGGGGCGGCGTCCGTGACGGCGTAGCCGAGTTGCGCGTGTACGAGCACGATGGTAAGTAACGCGACTACGACGACTGCGCCGGAGACGAGGACGAGTTGCCCGCGGTCGGTGCTCGTCCTGCCCGTCTCGTCGCTCCCGCTGAACAGTCGGCTCACGGGTACCACACCTCCAGCGTCGCGGTACAGCGAGGCACCGCAACCGATGCGGTTCCGACCCGCGCCGTCTCCGGTGGTTGGGTACCGACCGTTCCAACGTCGGTTCGGAGCGAGACGAACGCGCCGGTCGGAAGCCCTGCTGTCGCGACCTCGTGTAAGCGCGCCGCTCGGGCGTCGAAGTCACCCGGCGAAGCGCAGGCCGCTCCGAGGAACGTTCCCGGTCCGTCGGCAGGCACGTCCGCGACGAGCGCCGCAGCGTCCGTCGCCCGCTGGTCGAGAGCCGTTTCGGTCCCTACGGGTGCAGTCGGCGTCAATGAGAAACTCGCCGCGACGGCGAGGATAAACAGCGTCGCCACCGCCGCCTCGACCATCGTAAGCGAGAGTTGACCGCGAGACTCGTTCGACAGTACGTCGGAACCGCCACGACCGCGGTCGAATCCGAGCGGGTCACGCATCGACGGTCACCTCGATTCGGGCCGCTTCCGTCTCGAACACCGTTGCGGTTGCAGTGACGCTACCCGTTGGGGCGGGACCGACTCGCTCGACGCGAATCACCGGGTCGGCGTAGTCGGTGACGTTCACGGTGTGCGTGCCCTCGATTCCGGTCGGTCGGTGCAGGACGACCCTGTCGCCGACGCGAATCGTTCGGACCGTCGTATCCGGGTCGGGGTTCACGTCGAACTGAATTCGGTTCGTTCGACCATTGAGGGTCGCCGCATCGCTGTCGTTGAGGTCGATTGTCTCGCTGGCAGTGCGCGTCTCGATGGCGACCGCACCCCGTGAGACGGTGGTCCCGCCCTGCGGGTCACCTTGGGCGGCTATCGTCTCTCCGTCGACTCGGACGCGGAAGTCGACGCTTCGAAGCGTGGGCACGGCCGTCGCGAGTTCGCTGGCATTCGTCTTGTTTACGAGCGACTTATCGATGCGTCCCTGCGCCGTCGTTAGCGGCGAGTCGGTGACGAGCGCGTCCGCTGCACGTTCGGCTTGGTGCTGTTCGAGCGGGTCGTTCGTTGCGTCTGCGAGTGTTCGGTCGGCGACGACGATACTCCCCGCAGTGACGGTCGTCACGAGGACGAGCGCTACTGCGAGACCGGCGAGCGTCGTCTGTGCGCGGGCCGTCGCGGTCGTCACTGCCCGCCTCCGTTCGAGAGTTCAACTGCCGTTTCGTCGTCATCGACGACGACGCGGACGACGCAGTCGGTACCGCTGTCCCACGTGCCAGAGACGCTCACTGATTCAGGGAGCGTGACCGGTAGTTGTCGGTCGAACGCGTCGTTCGGGTGGTCGAGAACGAGCGCGGGCGCAGTCACGTTGGCGTCGATGGCGAGCGTGGCATTCTGCACGAACTCGATTCGGTAGGTGCTCCCGCGAATCGACCGCGGAATATCGACGGTCGCTTGGTGAGTTCCGCGAACTGCCGCGTCGGGAACCGTCGCAGTCGTTTCGACGCGCTCCGCTGCCGTCGAGAGCGTTTTGTCGGCGAGTTCGTGGCCGACTGCGTCGCGGTGGTCGGGGACGACGCCGCCGAAGAGGATGGTCGTCAATAGCCCGATGAACAGCACGACGATTGCGGCTTCGAGGGCCTTGCCGACGACCGGGACGACGGCGCGCCGGGCAGTCTGAAATGAGGTCGTCGTTCCGTGTTCCTCAGCCACGGTCGACCACCACCGTGAGGTCGTACCGGGCTAACGTGAGCGTCCGGTCGTCGGGGACGGTCACGACGACGCTCTCGACGCCATCGTCGTCGTAGTCTGTGCGCGTTGGGGTGAAGCCGCGGCGCTCGAACGCTCGTTCCCATGCACTTGGGACCGCGGTCTCGATGGCGACGGTGTAGGTGTCGGTGGGGAGGTCGACCACGGTTCGATTGGTTCGCGTTCGGAGTGTTGCCCCCGAACCGAGTCCGCCACCGTCGGTCGAGTTAGTTGTCAGCACCGGAAGCGCGAGAAACGCTGCGTCACCGGCGAGCGAGAGCGGAACTGGTGTGGCGAGGGTGGCGCTTTCTCCCGTTCCGCGGGCCACCGCCCCGCCGATGAAGGCGACTCGGTGGCCACCCAATTCGGCGGCGTAGCCGTCGGCGTCGTAGGTTCGGTTGGTTCCCGATTCCGAGAGGATTCGGACGGTTCGGTTCACTCGCGAGAGGTCGCCGTCGGTGACGCGAACCGGATGGCTACCATTCGTGCCGGCGAAGACGCCATCTCGGAGGTCGGTGAAACCCTCGACGGCGGCGTCCGCGTCGGCGGTCGCAACTTGTGCGTCAACGAGCGTTCCGACGCTCGCGGTCAAGAGACCGATGGCGACGACGCCGATTCCGAGGAGGAGCGCGACGCCGACGACGTTCGATTGGGCGCGGGTACGGGCTGTCCCGTTCAGTTGGGTGAGGACGCGGCTCATATCAGTCCGACCCCCGCGTAGACCATGTAGCAGGCGGCGACCAGCGCAGCCGAGTGAAGGAACGCTTCGTAGCGACCTCGACTCGCCGTTCCGGCGAACCATCCGGAGGCGAGCATGGTCGCCTGCGTGACGACGTACATCCGATAGCGGTCGCGTTCGAGGTCGACCGCGCCCGCGTTGATGGCGAACGACCCGCTCGTCGAGAGCGACGAGAGTTGTGCGAACCCGTCGAAAACGTGGACGTTGACGGCGACAGTGATGCCGATGACCAACAGCGCGGTCGTCCAGCCGACGGCAACGTAGACGAGTAGCCCAGACCGAAGTGCGCGCTTTTCGTGGTAGAGGCGGCCGATTTCGGTCTGGAGCGTGTCGAAGACGGTGCCGGTGTCGCTGCCGCCGTCGAGCGCGCCGACGACGAGCCCGATGGTTTGCTCGGCCATCGGTGTCCCGACGCGTTCGACGAGTCGTTCGAGTGCGGCGGTTCGGAGGTTCACGTCGGTGCCGGAACTCGGCGCGGTGAACCGAAGGTTGAGCGCGAGGTCGGCCACGTCGCTGTCGAGCGGGCCGAGGTCGACGTCCTGTCCGACGTTCTCGACTGCCTCTGCGAAGGGGCGGCCGAGACTGACGTGTCCCGAGACGGCGTGGACGAAGTCCTTCAATTCGCGGTCTTTCGCGTCGTCGATGCGGGCGCGGCGGACGCCCACGAGACCGACCGGCGTCGCGTAGGCGACGTACCCGGCGAGGGAGACGCCGACCGCATCCGCGCCAACGAGGGCGGCGACCCCGGCGACGAGCAGTGCCGAAGCCACGAACACGACCGCGGCGCTGGCCGGGTTCGTGAGCGTCGTGGTGAGGGTGTTGAATGCCGTAGTTGGCCTGTCGTATTCGACGGACTGGTCCGGTGGCCGGAGACCGGAAATGAGAAGGCTCGCACCGAGTCCGACGCCGATGATGAAGACGGCGCTCGAATAGACGACGACACCCCGAGTAGTGGTTTGCCCGAGCGGCGTGACGACCGGCTCGGAGAGTCCGGGCGCGATGACGCTCATCACCGTGAGGACGATGACGAGGAGCGACGGCAGCACGAGGAGCACGATGAACAATTCGGCGAGGAGTTCGAGGAAGCCCTCGGCGCGTTCGCGGGCGCGGTCCTGTCGGTGGCCGAGCATCCGACTCTCCATCCGGAGGTAGTTTCTGAGGGCGTCGTCGCCCTGTCCGGCGTGTTCGCGGAACTTCAAGAGGAACGGCGAGAGCACCCCCTCTGAGGGAGTGTCGCGGGCGACTCGGCGGAGTCCTTCGTTCACGTTCCCGGTCAGCGAGGCCGTGTTGAGGACGCTGCGGAAGGCGATTGCCGTTTCGCCGTACGCGCCGGTCTCGGCGACTCGGCGGAGCATCTCGCGCGGTCCGTCGCTCCCGGACGAGAGGACGTGCAGGTAGCGAACTGCACCGGGAAGCGTCCGCTCGATGTTCTCTCGCCGGGCGGTTGCTCGCCACCCGAGGTATCTCCCGGCGACCAGGAGAACGGCGCGCCGGGTCGCAACGGCCGCGCCGAGCGCGAACACCGCCGCCACTGGCAGACGCGGGACGACGGGTATCGGAACGTGCTCGAAGAGCGGCAGTGCCGCGCGGAGTACGTTGAGGACGGCATCGACGGTCGAATCGGGCACCGCGAGTACGACGAGCACCGTCGGGAATGCGACAAACAAGCCGGTCGCCCACGCGAGTCCGTAGGCTCGCGCGAGGTAGAGGTCGAAACTCATCCGCATGTCTGTCCCGCGGTAGCGGCGACGGTCTCGGTCGTGCCGCGAGGCGTCGACGTGTCTCGCGAAGAGGGCATAGAGCGCTCTGTCGAGGACCGAAAGCGAGCGGACCCGTCCGACACCCCGGTCGTCGCGTACGGCGTCGAACTCGGTCACGGCTCTCGTCCCTCGGTGTCGTCGCGGCCGTCGCCAGTTGCGCCGCTGTCGGTGCGCTCTGCCATCCGGCGGCGGACGCGCTCGACGGTCGCTGCCTCGTCCGTTCGAAGGTCCGAAAGGAACCCGAACAGTTGGTTCACGTCGGTCACCTGCTCGCGGACGAGATACTCGACGTATCGGTGTTTCCGGTGGAACTCGCGTTCGACCGCCTCTACGTCTCGGTCGGTTGCTTCGGCGATGCGGTGGAACAATCGGATACCGACGCGCCGGTGGTCGTCACCCAACTGCGGGTGTTCGTACGAGAGGTCGAACGAGCCATCGGGTGACCGACGGGCGATGGTGTTCCAGTGGAGTGTCCGGCCGTCTTTCTCGATGACGCCGCGGCGACCCCACGTTTCGTTGTACTCCGATTCGGGGACGAGTTCGACGACTTCGGCGACGTATCGCTCGCCGTCGACCTTGTGCGGGAACACGACGAGGTCGAGTTCGCGGAGCAGGTACGGCGGTAGCCCCTGCTCGATGACGCGGTTGACGAGCGTCTCGATGTCCGCGGCGTGAGTGGTTCCGATAACGCCGTGGCCGGTGTTTAGCGTCTCTGCGAAGGTGGCGAACGACGCCGGCGTGTTGATTTCGGCGATGACCTCGACATCGGGATTGAGGTAATTCGCCTCGGTCATGAGGTCGGCCATCGAGACGCGCTTGAACTCGGATTCGTGGTCACGCGTCGTGAGCGAGACGCCCGTCTCGTGCGGAAGGTGGACCTCACGGGACCCCTCGTCGATGCTGATTGGCCGGTGGTCGTAGGGAATGAACGGCATGTGCGCGTTCATTAATGTAGTTTTGCCGACACCTGTTGCGCCCGAGAACAGCACGACGCGGTGGTGTTCGTAGCAAAGCCAAAGCAGCGTCACGAGTTCTGTCGAGAGTGAGCCACCCTCCACGAGGTCGATTGGGGTGAGCACGTCGCCGGACTGCTTGCGAATCGAGACGTGTGGCCCGCCTTCTGAGATGACTGGGAGCGCCACGGCACACCGAATCGTCTCGTCGGTGTCGCTCGTCTCGGGGTCCCCACCGGTTGCACCGGGGCGGAGATTCACCTTCGCACTCGGATTCGAGGCGTTCAACTCCACGCCGTCCGCTGCGGCGAGTTGTGTCACGACGTTCGTAAACTCCGTTTCGTCCTCGAAGACGAGATTCGTCGGAACGCGAAGCCCGCCACGGCCGGTCACGTCAGCCCGCGGGATGACCTTCACGCGTTCGCCGACGCGGTTCGCTTCGATGTCTTCGAGATGCGGGTCGCGGATGGGAACCGTGAGAATCCCCTCGCCGACGTAGTCGCGGAGGACGTAGTAGACGAGGTCGTCGAGGCGGTCCTCGGCGAACCGGCGGTCGACCGGCGGCAGGGTAAGCCCGTACTCTGAAAGCGCCGACTGGACACGGAACTTCGTAGCGTCGACCCACGCTCTCGTGTTCCGGGCGGTGAGTCGCCGCGAAAGGAACTCGCGCGCCCTGTCGCGGACGAATCCGATACGGTCGGAGACCACATCGTCGACGTTCGCTTCCCAGATTCGCTCTTTACATTCCTCGATGAGTTCGGTGTCACCCGGAACGAGGTCGGGTTCGAGGACCGCGTACTTGGTGGCAAAGCGGTCGTCGCCGAGCAGCCGGTCGCGGTAGACGACCACATCCACATCGTATCCAGCGAAGGGGACGGTGTAGTGTTCGACCCGCTCGGCGGCGATGCGGTCGGCAAACGCCACGTCAGAATCGAATGCCGTCGTCGCCGGGGCGAAGTCTTCGGTGTGAACGACCAGACACTCCGACCCGTCTCCACGGCCAGCATCGACGACCTCGATTCGGTCGTCGAGCGCGAGCGGCGTGACCTCGCCGAGTAAGCGGAGGTCAGAGAGCGCATGGTGTTCCACGCGCCTGCGAGCGGGCGGCGTGAGGTCGAGTAGCCTGTCGAAGATACGCCGGTATTTCGGGGAAAGTCCCGCTTCAGCGCGTGCGGCCGCTCCTTCGCGAGTGAGCGGCCGCCGCTGGACGACCGTCGAGAAGTGGTCACGAACAGTCTCCAGAGCGTCGGACTCGCGAGCACCGACAGTTGGCTCTCGAACATCGTAGTCGAAACCGTGGTCGGCGTCGCTGATGGTGACGACAGTATCTGCTGCGACTTCGTACTGGGACCGAACAGACGGTGCGTACCACGCGGCAGGGTCGTCCGGTGGTACCGGTGCTGGAACGCTGCCTTCCTCGTGGGGCGTCGAGGAGGCACCAAATTCGAGGGTTGGAGTGGGTGGCTCCACCTCATCGTTCTCACCTTGGGTAGGCATACTCCGGTGTTGTCTGAGTTCAGTATTTAAGGTTTAACCGAGTGTGTTGAGCAACCTCAAAGAGAGGGTTAACTCCGGAAATCGGCCTCACAAGGCAATAATTAGTCATCCTGTAGTTATTAATTACTCCAAATATTGTATCGTATTCTAACAGCACACACCAACAAGGATATCAATGTTGAAAACTAGGTGTAGGGTATCTTCACCGACTGACCAATCTTGGACAGTCGGCCACTACTCGCCTCCTCACCTCGCTTCAGACACCTTACTCAGTGTCAGTCTTATTCACCGTCGAACTCTTGCGTGACACCGGAATTCGGAGGACAACTTCTGACCCAGTCGGCTTCCGTTGATTGAACTCGACTGTTCCACCGAGTTGGTCAACGCCCCACTTCACCAACCAGAGACCGAGCCCGCTGCCGTGTCTGAGTGGCGTTTCGCCGTGGGACTGGATGGCAGCGAGTTCGCTCATATTGATTCCCGGACCCTCGTCTTCGATGCGAAGTTTGAGTGTGTCGCTGTTGACCGTTGCCGTCACTGTGACAACTGGTGTTGTCGAATCGTTGTGTTCGACACCGTTTTCCAGAAGCTCGGCGACGATTGGTTCGAGCATCGGCGCGCAGACGTAGTCGTTTTCGGGAAGCGACGCCAGTCGAATGTTTGATTCGGGGAAGTCGGTTCGGATAGTGTCCGCGGCGGCCCGTATCTGGACCGAGACGGGGAGTAGTTGCACATCCCCAGTATCGTCATCTCTCCGCGTCGTACCGAGTTTTCGCGCCTTTTTGCCGATGTTTACGAGCGTGGCCGCGTGGTTCTGGACAGTTTCCGCGTGCGAACGCGCGGACTCGAGCGACCCCGACTCGATATTTTCCAAGACGAGGGTGGCGTAGCCTTCGAGGAGGTTTGCTTCGGTTCGGAGGTTGTGCCGAAGGACGCGGTTCATCACTTCGAGTTGCTGGTGATTCAACCGACGGTCGGTCACATCCCGGAAGACGAGCGCGTTGCCGATGGCGCGGTTATGGTGGTCGGTGAACTCGCTGGTCCGGAGTTCGAAGTCTCGCTGGCCACCGCCGAGCCTGATTGTAACTTGGTCGCCGACCGGTTGGCCGGGCGTGATATCTTCGATGACCTCGGAGACGGTGCGTCCTTCGAGTTCGTCGGCGGAACGGCCGAGGATGGCAACTGCCGATTCGTTCAGGGCGATGACGCGCCACTTCGTGTCGGTCACGATGACCGCGTCAACCATGGATTCGACCACACGTTCGCAAGCAAACCACTTCGGGATTGGGCGCGCTCCGAGGAGGTCGTATCGACGGAGTGCCACCGCGTACGCCAGTCCTGCAAACGTGAAGCCTGCAGGCGTCATATCGATGGAAGACCCGTACAGTTCGAGAAACGTCGTGGCGACATTTGCGAGGACCGGCATTAGCGTCCCGAGGATGAGCGTAATCGCCTGCATTCGGTACATCGTTGGCATGTTGAATGCCGTCCGAAAGAGGACAATCGCACCGGAGAGCCAGAGCAGATAGCTGTATCCGAGGGCGACCCAGTAAAGCGGTCCCCACTCATGCTGAAGGATGCTGATTATCCCCTTCACGGCGGGAACGACATCTACCGCCGACCACATGAAGTGGTGTGCAGGATTCGTCCAGACGGCGACGAGCGCAACCATCGGAATAAACGAGATGAGGATAGTCATACCGGGCGTCGTATACCGGTCGTGCCCGGTGTACGCGAACGCGAAGACGAACCACGCGATTGGCGCAGTGAGGACGCCAATCCACTGGATGCTTGCGAGGACGAGTTTGAGGCCGAGGTCTGCGACGATGAGTTCGGCGATGTATCCCATCGACCACAATCCACTTGCGGCGGCAAGTACGATCAGACCGGGGGCACCCGGTGTTTTCCGGTGCTTCCAAGCAATCGTGGCGGCACCAACGCTGACAATTCCCGCGACGACGATGAGCCCAACAGCAATCGTGACTACTGGTTCTGATTGTGCGATAAGTTGCACATCCCATCTCATGCCCGGTATTGGCCCATGTAGCGCCAATTCCCCGACGTTCGTACTCACTATACAAACTTTCTCTCCGAGCGACAAAAGGGTATGTGCGTAGTTAGACAGGGACGAGGGATAGTCCGTGGGCTGCGACAACTACGCCAAGGACCATCAGTACACCTTCTCCGTCTCTGAGCGTGCAGAGTCGCTCCACCGACCGGTTCGTACCGGTAAGCGCGTAGGTAATCCACACGGAGTACACGGTGGCGGGAAGGAGCGCGATGGGTGCCCAGAGAGGGACGTAATCGAGCCACGCGGCACCGACAACAAACCCCAGTGAAACCAGTTCCATCGCGTAGAGAATCAGTTGGGTCCGACGAACACCGACAGCCGTTGGGAGGGTTGCGACTCCGTTTTCTTTGTCACCTTCGACATCCCTCACGTTGTGAACTTCGACCGAAATCGCAGAGCGGAGGAAAAACCAGACCGCGGCGACGACGGCCCCGGCGATGTAGCTCGGCTCCGCTGCCGCAACCGCGAACGGGACGAATGCAACGAGGACCGCCCACGCGAGTGCGACGACGGTCGTATTGACGAGAAAGATGTCTTTGAGCCGGTCGGCAGACGGAATCGGCAGGAGCGGTAAACTGTAGAAAACGGCAACGACGCCGGGAAAGAGCGTCAGTCCAAGCCCGTAGACACCGCCGCGTTGGATTGCGAGTCCGAGCGCGCCGATGATGGCGAGCGCCGAGAAGGCGGTGTACATCCTTGGATGCGCCGCGATGAAGGCGGTTCGACCGACGTAGTTCGCTTCGTCGGCGTCGAGGTCCGCGAGTTTGTCGAAGTTGTAGATGCCGACGGTAATCAGGAATCCGACGACGAGGGCTGCGTTCGGACTGATGCCCGCGAGGGACGACGCGACGTATATTTCTCCGATGGTGGCCACGCCGAGGAACACCGAACTGTGCACTACTGCTGCGTATAGCCGCTTTGGGACAATTCGCATCGCATGCGTAATCGTGTCTGCCGAGAATTAGTTATGAAGTGTCATTTATGATGATGGAATTGCTAGGCAGTTCTTGTTACTCTCGTGAATATCACCATCTCTGTCACGGTTATCGACGGATGCGGCGGCGTTATCGACCACAAAATAGACCCGTTTGAGTCGGCTGTTTCAGGAGTTTGGTCCACCTGACGTGTCCGGATGACGACGGCGGGACCGCGCGTCGAGTTCACAGTGTTAGTAGCACACTTCGCGCGTTTCGCAACTCGTTATCCGGTGACTGCGGGCGGATGACCTGGACCATCACACCGACTCAGTGTGTACATTTAGGGACTTCAGGCGTGGATATCGGGTATGTCAGCGCCTTCCGACGACCAACCGACCCGAGACCGCGGCCCGAACGAAGTGTTTTGCCGCGACTGCGGCGCGGTTATCGACGAGCGGGCTGAGATTTGCCCCGAGTGCGGAGTTCGCCAGCGCGACCCGCCGCAGTCATCGGTCGACTCCGCGGTAGACGACCTGTTTGAAGGAGGGAACCCATTCATTGCGGCGCTTCTATCCGCTCTCTTCCCCGGGT
>NZ_JBZRPK010000538.1:2524-6852 GCF_058382125.1 Haloferax sp. s1 | reverse complement strand
CGTCGGTCGATTCGAAGTCAACCGTGGAGATACGGACCGGTGGGACTTCGGGGGTCTCGCGGGGCTTGTCAGCCGGTGCTTCGGGCGGGTTTCGTGGCCCCGTCGTACCGGGGGGTCCACTGAGACAACCCGACGAGAGACCGACTGCGACCAGTCCGAGGAGGCGTCGTCGCTCCATACGCTGGCGTCCGGCGGAGGCGCAATGAACCTTGTCGTCCGCGACTCGGCCTTCCCGCATCTCACGTGGTTCTCTCACAACCACGCTCCCCGTCGCCCGAGTCGCTTTTGTCCCGCGCCCGCCTCGTGACGAGCGTGCTGACGAAGGACCTGCTTCGCGTATCGAGAGCGGGCGGCGGCTACCATCCACAGTTCGCAGCGCGGAGCGACCGCCCCCTCGCCGCGAAGACTATCGGCGTCTTCCAGCGCCACGTCGGCGAGCCCCGAAGGTCACTCGATGAGGCACTCGAAGCGCTCGAATCCGAGGCCGACGATTTCAAACTCGCCCGAGGCTTCGCCTCGCTCTTCGACCGCGAAGCCGTCTTCGAGACGCAGGCACCGCTCCCGCCAGTTCGCGCCCGCCGCGCCGCGTTCGAGGCGGCGATGGAAGTCGGCGGCGTGGCGACGCCCGACGAACGAGACGCGGCGCTCGACCACGCGGCCGCATCGCTCGGGTCGACTCCCGACGCGGTAGACGAATCGTTGACCGCCGACCGCGAAGTGGAGCAGGTCCTCGCCGACTTCGACCCGCGGTGGACGCCCGACGAGTTGCTCACCCAGTACAATCTCTCGCTCGCCCAAACGGCGCTTTTCGATGCGACCGAGGTTCGCGTCCGCAGTTCGGACCCGAAGGCGGTCGTCTCGGCGGTCAAGCGACTGCGACTGATGTACGAGGTTCGGAAGACCGACGCAGGACGGGAAGTCGTCGTCACCGGCCCGGATGCGCTCTTCCAGCGAACCCGTCGATACGGAACCGCTTTCGCCCGACTGCTTCGGTCAGTCGCAACTGCGGGTGAGTGGCGGCTCGTGGCGACTATCGACGACCGAGGGACAGAACGCGAAATGGTGCTCACGAGCGACGACGTATCCGTCCCGGGCGTCGACCCGATGGCCGAACCCGGCTTCGACAGCGACGTGGAGGCCGACTTCGCCGCCCGGTTCCGCGGTCTCGACCTCGATTGGTCGCTCGTCAGGGAACCCGAACCGTTGGAGACGGGGACGAGCGTGATGATTCCGGACTTCGCGTTCGATTATATCCATGCTGAGTTCCGGGTCTTCTTCGAAATCATGGGCTTCTGGACCCCCGAGTACGTCGAAAAGAAACTGGGACAACTCGCCGACGTGGAGGACGTGGAACTCGTCGTCGCGGTGGACGAATCCCTCGGCGTGGGTGAGGAAATCGCCGCCCGTGACCATCGCGTCGTCCCGTACACCAAATCCGTGCGCGTGAAGGACGTGGTTGACGTCCTCCGAGAGTACGAAGCCGACCTCGTCGCCGACGCCGCCTCGTCGCTTCCGGCGGAACTCGTTCCCGACGAGGATGTTGTCTCGCTTGCCGACCTCGCGGGCGCTCGCGGCGTTTCGGTGGATGCACTTTCGGATGTGAGCTTCCCCGAGCACGAACTCGTCGGGCGAACGCTTGTTCGCCCCACGATTCTCGATTCGGTCGCCGAGGAGGTCGAACCGGGGATGTCGCTGTCGGCGGTCGAATCGACCCTTGCGGACTTCGGACTCGACGACGCGAGCGCGGTTCTTTCGCGACTCGACTACCGCGTCGAGTGGGAGGGTCTGACTGGCGGAACAGTACGAGAGAAGTAGGGCGAAACGGCCGCGGCCGCAGACGGCGTCGCGCGTCGCCTTAGTCGAGTTTGACGAGTTCTTCTTGCCGACCCTTCGGGACGGTCGAGCGGAGTTCGCCGTGGAGATAGAGGCCGACGCCGAGGGGTTCGAGTTCACCCGCAATTTCGTGGGCGGCGGTGAGGTAGCCCCAGTCACCCTCCCACCAGTCGAGTTGTTGGTCGTGACCGGCGACGAACGCCTTTGCCTCGCCCGGACTCAGTTCGATGACGTTCTTCGTCGCGTCGCGGCAGAAGCGCTGGACCGCGTTGGTTGAGGGCTTCCAGTGTCGCTGACGGGTTCGGAGGATGCGCATCCCGAGACCCTCCACCTGAATGGGGTCGACGACTTCGCCGTTGAATGCCCAAATCTTCCCTGCGCCCTTCTCCCAGAAGGTGTAGCTGTCGAACGTCGCCGGGTCGATGCCGAACCGCTCTTCCCACCACTCGACGACCTCGTTTCGGGAGGGACGACCTTCGACGACGCGGTCCTCGGCGGTCTCCGGGAGGCGGTCGAACTGCTGGCCCCAGTTTTCGTCGTCTGCGGTCTCGTCTTTCATGCGTTGACCTCCAGTTTCGCAGTGAAGAAGCCGCCCGTGTCGTTCTGATGCGGGTAGACACGGCGGGCTTTCGTGACCGACGGGTCGTACTCTTCGTCTTCCCACTCGGTGATGCCGGGCGACGTTTCGAAGTTATCGGGCACGTCCCACTCGACCATCTCGCAGTCTTCGCGTTCGAGGACGAAGTCGAGGACCGCCTCGTTCTCCTCCGGCGCGAAGGTACACGTGGAGTAGACGACGCTCCCGCCGGGTTTCGTCACCTGCACGGCGCGTCGGAGAATCCCTTTCTGGATACCGGCGACGCTGGCGACGTGGTTCATCGTCCACTCGTCGAGCACGTCGGGGTTCTTTCGGCAGGTTCCTTCGCAGGAACACGGCGCGTCGACGAGCACGCGGTCGAACTGCTCGAACGACCCGGGCTCTTCGGGGGTCCGCTCGCCAAATGGCTTCATCGAGAAGTTACGCGCGTCCTGATTCGACACGACGAGGTTCGTCACGCCGAGTCGTTCGGCGTTGTGCCGAAGCGCCGAGAGTCGACCGAGGTTGTTATCGTTGCCGACGAGCACGCCTTCGTCGTCCATCATGGCGGCGATTTGAGTCGTTTTCGACCCCGGGGCTGCACAGGTGTCCCAGATGCGTTCGCCCGGTTGCGGGTCGAGCGCGATAGCCGGGAGCGCGGACACTTCCTCTTGGCCGTGGAGCCAACCGTGGAAGTACGGCCAGTTGGTTCCCGGACTGCTCTCTTCGAGTTTCAGAATACCGGGGTGCCAGTCGGTCGGTTCGTAGGCGACGCCCTCGTCGTCGAGTGCTTCGCGGGCGCGCTCCACCGTCGTCTTGATGGTGTTGACGCGGACGACAGACGGAAGCGGCCGCTCACAGGCCGCTAAAAATGCCTCCTCGTCGTCCACGAGTGGCGCGTACCGCTGGAGCGGATTCATGTACTACCGATTCCACACGGGCGCGTTTGTCGGTTTCGGAGTGGCCGGCGCGTCCTTTCGGAGTATCCGGTGCATCCTTTCCGAAGCCCCGGCATGTCCGACCCGTCGTGCGCATTCCCCCGTCGCATTTACCTCACCTGACTGTGAATGTTTATCTATGGCACGAATTCGCGTCCTTGCCGATGAACTTACGGACCAACTCGACTCCCCGACACTGGTAGAAGGACTCCCGGGCGTCGGTCTCGTCGGGAAGATTGCGGCTGACCATCTCGTCGAGGAGTTCGATATGACTCATTACGGCGATGCATTCTGTGACGGTATCCCGGAGGTGGCGGTGTACCAGAAGGGAGACTCGGAGCTTCATCCACCGGTTCGGCTCTACGCCGATGCCAAACACGACCTGCTCGTTCTCCAGAGCGACACCCCGATTCGACCCGAGGCGGCGACCGAACTCGCGACGTGTCTCGGACCGTGGTTCGACGAACTCGATATATTACCGATCTTCCTCTCCGGTATCGCGCGGGAGAGGTCCGAGAATACACCGAAACTCTACGGCATCGGAACGGGGGATGTCCTCGACCGACTGGAAGACGCCGGTATCGGTCGCCCGACAGAGACCGGTCTCGTATCGGGGCCGACGGGTGCACTCTTGAGCAACTCCGTCGCAGTCGGCCGTCCCGCGCTCGGACTCGTCGTCGAGTCCGACCCGCAGTTCCCGGACCCGGAAGCCGCTCGTATCATCATCAAGAACGGACTCGAACCGCTGGTTGGATTCGAGGTTCCCGTTGATGACCTCGTCGACAGAATGAGCGAGATTCGGCAGGCGAAAGAGCAGTTGGCACAGCGGATGCAGCAGTCGGACGAAGAGAGTACGCAAGCACGTCCGATTGGGATGTATCAGTAGTCGTCCAGGGTTGTCCTCCCAGTAGCCACCGTTATTCGCCCTCCCAGTAGCCACCGTTATTCGCCCTCCCAGTAGCCACCGTTATTCGCCCTCC
>NZ_JBZRPK010000538.1:0-2424 GCF_058382125.1 Haloferax sp. s1 | reverse complement strand
CAGTAGCCACTGCCATTCGCCCAACAACTCACTGCAGCGATGAGAAAGGTTTCGGCCGGGCGGCAGTCTACACCCTTAAGCCGCGTCGGACACTTCTCCCGCCCATGAGCGACGACTTTGCCGAGTCGGTCACGGAAGCGAACGCAGAATCCGACACCGAGACCGCTGCTGACGCGGAATCATCGGCGGCTGAGGATGCGTCCGCGGCCGACGACGCGGCTCCTGAGGAATCGACCGGTGACGAGCAGGCCGGTGAGACGACAGCGGAGTCAAGCGATGCCGAGTCGGTCACTGTCTCTGAGCGTGTGGCCGAGTACGACGACGAACTCGCGGCCGAAGTCGAGGCTCTCGAAGCACGCGTTGCCAACCTCGAAGCATCCGTCGCCGACCTCGAAACGGAACGCGACGAGGCCGAAGAGACCGCTTCGGACCTCGAATCGCGTCTCAAGCGTACGCAGGCGGACTTCCAGAACTACAAGAAGCGAGCGAAAAAGCGCCAACAGCAAATCAAAGAGCGCGCGACCGAGGACTTCGTCGAGCGCGTCGTGACGGTCCGAGACAATCTCGTCCGTGCTCTCGACCAAGACGAGGACGCCGACATCCGCGACGGCATCGAATCGACGCTGAAGGAATTCGACCGCATCCTCGAAGACGAGAACGTCGAAATCATCGACCCGGAACCCGGGACGGACGTGGACCCGACGCGCCACGAAGTGATGATGCGCGTCGAGAGCGACCAGCCCGCAGACACCATCGCCGATGTGTTCCAACCCGGCTACGAGATGGCTGAGAAGGTCATCCGCGCCGCACAAGTTACGGTCAGTAAAGAGTAGCCAGCATCGGCAGCAAAGACGAATAGCCCCTCACCGCGGAGACGAGGGGTTGAATCACCCCCGCGAGGGCGTGAACGTCCCAGTGAGGACGTGAACATCCCGGCGAGGACTTTTGTTCTCACCTCACCATCACTACGTCATGCGACTCCGTCCACGCCGGCACCGTCCGACCGTCCGGGTCACCCAACACGGTGACCCCGTCGACGACGACCTCCTGTTCGTCCTCGGGTGGGGAAACAAACCGGGACATCAGTGCGTCGAGTGGCTCATCGACCGGCTCACGTACGACGGGTATCACGTCCACGCCGTCGAACTTCCGACGAACGGGTGGGACTTCGACAGCCAGTACGTGGACCCAGTTCGGGCCTACGTAGTCGACCGCGACATCGACCTCGTCCTCAGTCACAGCACCGGCGGTCTCGTCGCGGCCCATCTCGACCTCGCGGTCAGAAACGTCTTCTTGAGTCCGTGGTGGGGAATGACGACTTCGGGACTCGACGGACTTCTGTTCCCGCTCCTCGTCCGACTTCCGACGACGAAACCGTTCATTTCCAGCGGTATCTCCCGCGAGGACCTCGGCGGACTGAAACTCGCTGCCGAAGTCTCCGACGCCCCGGATAATGTCTCGCCTGCTTTCATTCGGACGATTCACGACGCACAGCAGTCGTTGCCACCGTTCAGTCCGAACGACGTCGTGTTCACTTCCCTTTCGGACCGCGTCGTCGACGTTCGCGCCATCGGTGACCGGACGCCCGCATCGAACCTCGTTCCCTACGACGGCGGCCACGAGTTCTTCGCCAGCGAAGGGCGCGAACGAACGCTTTCGCGCGTCCTCGCCGTCCTTGCCGACGGTCCCGAAGCGACCTCGCCCACAACTGAGAATGCGAGTGACGGAACCGAACGACCACAATCAGCAGACTGAGCCGCGACAGCTGACCACTGTTCGCACCCGCAAATATTGTTGAATAATTGATTATTCATCGCACAAGCAATGGGTCAGGCGGTTCTACATAAATCGACCGACCTGTTTCGATTCGAGAATTCATAATCGCATGACGGCGTCGACCTTATTCCACGCCGTGTGTCGCAGTATCTAGTAACCTTTAACCGGCAAAAGACGGTATTTGCGGGCAAGATGGCGAGCAACAAGATTCTGGGTATCGACCTCGGTACCACGAACAGCGCGTTCGCGGTAATGGAGGGCGGCGACCCGGAGATTATTGTGAACGCAGAAGGCGACCGAACGACTCCGTCCGTCGTCGCGTTCACCGACGATGGTGAGCGTTTGGTGGGCAAGCCGGCGAAGAACCAGGCTATCCAGAACCCTGAGCACACCATCCGCTCCATCAAGCGCCACATGGGCGACGACGGGTACACTGTCGATATCGAGGGCGAGGAGTACACGCCGGAGCAGATTTCGGCGATGATTCTCCAGAAAATCAAGCGCGACGCCGAAGACTACCTCGGCGACGAGGTCGAAAAGGCGGTCATCACCGTCCCTGCGTACTTCAACGACAAACAGCGTCAGGCGACGAAAGACGCCGGCGAAATCGCAGGTCTCGAAGTCGAGCGTATCGTCAACGAACCGACC
>NZ_JBZRPK010000539.1:0-6863 GCF_058382125.1 Haloferax sp. s1 | reverse complement strand
GATACAGGCGGCGTTCTCGCCGATTGGTGGCGGATTCCTACCTTTTCCACCGGATTGGTGGGAGAAGCGCTTAGGCTCTTTCTGTGGCGCTTCTCTGATTGCTTTGAGCATCCCACCGGAATAGCACTCAGTGACTGTGGCAGCGCTGCGTTCTCCGTGAATCGCTAGACACGTCGGGAACTGTGTCCGACGGTTGACTCTGGCCGGTCTGGTCGCGTCCCAGTTGTCGTCTCGCTCGGTTCGCGCCCAGTTACGACTCTCTCCGAGTAACTTCGCTCGATGATGAGCCCGTCCGCTCGATGTAAGGGCTAACTTAGAGACTGTCTGGTGTTGCTCGTCTTCACCTTCCGACCTGCGAGTGCGACTGAGGGCGTTGACTGCGAACTGAGGCTGTTCTTCACCGCTCTCGGTCTTGATTTCTCGATTCTCTAGGGGTGGCCATTCGCTACGTTGTGATTTGCGTTGTTCGAAATCCAATGTGTATATTGTATATCGCTATATCCAATTAGTCAAAACGAGCGTACCAACCCACGGAGGGAGACAATGAGCAATCACGCGTCTCCGTACCACTCCGCTTTGAAGCGCTCGGCAAGGTAGATGTCACCGGGGTGCAAACAGTAACGTCACTCTGAGGCAGGTGTCTGGATTAGGTAAAACAACCCGTCAATCGGGAATACTGGCTGCGCCAGCGATTAATAGGTCGTGTCGCTCTCAGCTTCGACACGGCCGCTCTTGCGGGTCTGTTGTTGGAGCTGTCTGTGCGTGTCGTTGATGAGTCGTAACGCCTGTGGCAGCACCTCAATCTCGATTTGGTCCCGAATCGTGGGTTCTACGGCCTCGATATCGTCCAACTTTGCTGCGTACTTATCCGGTATCTCGATTTCGAGTTTCATCTTATCGTCCTCTTTTGGGGTTGTATTTCACTACGACAGCACGTTCGTGAGTTGTTAGATTCACGGACTCACGCGATTTTCCAATCCTGCGACCCGGTTCTGGAGGTCCTGGATGGTACTCACCAGACTCTGGATGACGCCGACCTGAATGTCTCCGTTTTCCCCATCTATCACGACGGTGTCCTTGTTGCTATTGGAGAGCGTAATCGTGGCGGCATCGCCACTGAGGGTGACTGATTGGTACGTGCCCCCATTCTGGGAGAGAGCAGAGAGTGCAATGCTGCCCAGATTGCCGCTCATATTGATCCGCTCGTTGTTTCCGGAGTCGTACACGTCGATGGTCGAATACTCACCATCCAGTTCTATCGACCGGTGTGACCGGAACTCGTCGGTTTCGACGCCGAGGCCGAGATAGTCGCCTTCGATTTCGACGCCACTCCGTTCCCAACTTCCGCCGACGAACAGGCGTCCATTCGTACTGTTTTGACCTGAGGAACCGACAGTGAGGTCGGCCGAGGTCCCGTCGACAGTCATCGTCTCCGTATCTTGGTCGTCAGTGACGGCTATCGACCCCCCACCGCCGCCACCACCGAGTTCGAGGTCGCCATACATCGTTATTCGGACGCGAGTAGCGGGGTCATCGACCGAAGCACTGGGATTGTCTCCCGTTCGGTAGCCGCCGATCTGGATTCGCTTGTCGCTGGCTACGTCGTCCAGTTCGATCGTCCCGTCGACGCCAGTGCCACCCAGTTGGAGCGAACCCTTCGTGACGGACCCGACGTACCGAAGTTGGTTCGGTTCCGGAGGGTCGGAACAGCCGAGGTGCCCGAATGTGGGTCCCTCCTTCGCTGAAATCTTCACGTCACCGTCTTTGCCGTCGATTTCTACGCGCGTCGAATCGAACGAGTTGCCTTTCCCGCCCGTGAAGTGAATCCGTGTTTTTCCGTCTCTGTCGCGTAGTTTGATGTCCCCGTCGGAGTTCGAACCGCCGCCTCCGCCGAGGGTTAGTGCTGCCCACCTGGGCCGAATCGCCACGTCCGCGATATCGTTTCCATCCTCGTCTTCGAGCCCCTTCGCGCCGAGTCTCATCGTGCCGCTGTTACCATGAAACAAAATTCGAGTCGTCTTCGGGTCGAAGCTTCCCCCGCCAGCAGACGCATGAAAACGGACGCTTCCGTCTTCGCCGGTCAACTGTAAGTCGCCGTCGGAGTGGCTCCCTCCGCCACCCCCGAGACGGAGCGTGGCCCAGTTCGGGAGTAACTCGATGTCCGTGTTTTCGTCGTCGGTACCCTGTGCCCCGAGGGTGATACTCCCATCTGATCCGCCGATGAGGACTCTGGTGGTATCTCGGTCGAATGCGCCTCCTCCCGCGGACGCGTGGATGCGAACGTCTCCCCCCTTGTCGGTCAACCGCAGGTCACCCTCAGAGTAGGTTCCGTCGCCACCCCCGAGACGGAGCGAGGCCGAATCCGGGTTCAACGCGATGTCTGGCGTACTGTTCTCGTCGACACCCACCACCGTCTTTCGAACCACGCTCACCTTGTCGTCGTCGAGAAGGATGTCAGGCTGAGACATGTTTGTTAATATGTATCTCACTCACAAAGTTCATTCGGGGAAACTGTCACAAACCGGCGATGCTGAAAGAATCCAAAAGTGGTCGTTATACGGTGTCTCGGCCCCGCTGGCGGGACGCTTGCTCAGCGACGAGTGTTAGTCGAGTGTTATCTCCGATTCTTTTCGTGCGTCGGCGCTGTTCGGGTCGGTATTCTGGCCAACCCAATCGATGGTTCCCGCTCGACCCTTTCGCTCGTGAACAGCAGTAGTGTCGAATTGGAGATGCCTCACTACGACATCAAATTTGGCTCGTCCGGCGTCCTTGAGTGCGAATTCTGACTGTGGAATGTGCGCAGCTTTCATTCCTTGTCTCCAATTTTTAAAGAAGAGTTGTACGCGGGCGCTGACCGCTCCGTTGCCACGTGTCTGGTTCTCGATTGCCGTGTTCCACTCCAAGAGATGGACTGCCTCTGCTGTTGCGAGTGCAGGGTGACCGACGCCGCTTCGGTCCATCTGGTCGATATCAATTAAAATCGACTCAAACGCGAGTACGCTTTTGGCTGCGTCCGGGTCCACGGTGTCGACAGTTGCAGTTGCTGGTCCCAGATTCTCGCTGTGAATCTCCTCGTCGCTGCCGCCAACGCCCCATTCGTACCCGTTCATGACGTGGTCCCTCCCAGCGATTGTTAGCGTGTCATCATCGCCCCGAATCAAGAGGGAGTAGACGTCGATTTCGTACTTGACGCGGTCTTCGAGCGTCTCACATTCTGGGGTGCGGCATGCGCTTTCGAAGGACCCCTCGATGGTAAACTGGATCTCGGTTCCGTTGTTCTCGGCTGTCCGGTCCGTAACTTCGACATCGAAACGGATGAGTTTCTCAGCGTCCGCTTTGGACGAGATATCGAAGCCGTTGAGAACGACTGTCCAGCACTCATCGTCAGCAAGCGGCGTGTCGAGCCGAATCGTTTGCTCTTTTGAGAACGGAATCCGCGTCACTTCCGACCCCTCGATGGGGATGGTGACCGACTCCTGTTGGAAACGAACTCCCGGTGCTCTGACTGCAGTGAAAAAGTCCTCGAAGTGTGCGGTATCCGGTCCAGACCCGGACGCTGCTGTGTGACCAACGACCCATCCGTTTTCTCGCGTGCGAACGTAACTTCCGAACCGATTGAGTCGGTGGTTGTACTCCCAGCGATGGTGGAACCCTCGCCAGATAGCACCTGTGGCGACTGTCCCACCGAGAAGTGCTCGAAGCGAGTACGGTTCGATTAATCCACTGTGTTCCGCTACCTGCCGAACCCCGTGCGCCGGGTCGCCCCCCGACAGGTCGCGTCTGAGACTCAACTGTGTCATGTTAACATATTAATTTATAATCATAATAGTTTTTGGGAGATTCACGGCCGCGTATCAATCACTACGACTTCGGGTAGTTGAACGACTGTGAGTCGTCTCCATCGAGGTCGAACGGGCCCGCCTGTACCACTCGAATCCCATTTAGATACAGCGCAAACGACTCGACTTTCCACCACTGGCTGTCGATAAACTCCGTATACTCCGATTGGTCTTGTTCGAGTTCTACCTTCGAAATCTCCCAGAGATGGAGTGGGTCACGCTCGGTCCAGCCGGTGTCGAGTAATGGGTCGATGGTGAAGTCATCCTTCGCTCCTTGGCTGAAATTCGCGTGATTGAATCCCTGCTGGCCGAAGGTATCGTCGAGGTTCCGTGTCAGTGCCCCGAGGTCGAGTGAGACGGTCGTACTTTGATTCCCAGCACCCCTGTCATCACTCGTTTTGATGACCACACGGATACTGTCGACTACGAGTTGATTGAAACAGGTCCGAAGCCCTTCGGCAGGGTCAATCAATCCGTCAACCCCCGCGAACCGCTCCAGTTCTTCCCGGACGCTGGTTGGTCCCGATATCCCGCCGTTTTCCGACAGGTTCCCGATGACGTTCCGCACGGAACGTCGACCAGTCGCTTCCTCGTACCGCGCGTGAACCGCCCGTGCTATCGCGTCGGCTCCGGCCTCGTTCGGGTGCAGACTCGGAGCGATTGGACATTTAACCGAGTCTTCTTCGATTGGAGGCTCGGACATCGCCTGACAAACTGCACTCCGCTCCGAGGCAACTGCTGGGTCGCCTCGCGACAGTGGTGGCCAGACCCACGGGTCGTCCGCGGCAGCCGCGTTTCTCCGGTTATAATTCGGTGATGCAAAGAGTACTGAAGCGCCGGTATTGGCCTTATCCTGCTCCGTGACTGCCTTGCGGAGATTGTGTGCTGATTGCTGGTAGAAGTACTCTACGTGTGCCGCAGCTAACTCTTCGCTCAGTTCGACAGCGCCGTACAATGCCCCCAGGACTGCCCCTGCCGGACGGCTGAGTAGCCCGAACAATACCTGAAGGCCGACAGCGAGGTCGTCGTTCGAAACGATATCGGACCCGTCGGGACCGGTACTCAAGAACAGATGGTATCCCGTGACGATGATCGTCGCGTCAGGGAACCGCTGTTGGGTTCGGCGCAGAAGCCGCTTCATCCGGCTGTAACAGCTATCTCTGACGGCCTTCTCTATCGACTCCGGGTCTCCGAAGGGATTGCTGATGTTGCCTCCGCCGATGTCGTTGATTCCTGCTGTGATGAGGACGATATCTACGGTTTCATCGGGACCGTACGCCTTGCTGACGTCGAGGCGCTCCGGTCGCTCTTGGTCGGTGTAATCATTCGGGAGTCTCTCGACTTGTTCGTGGACCGTTAATGGACCGTATGGAAACTCGTGGTGGCCCTGTCTGGTCGTTGACTGGAGTTCATTGGCGTTCGCTAACTTGAGAGCCACGTCACGATTCCCGGTCCCATTTCGGGACCGAATGACTGCACCGGAGTGTGCCTTTATCGCCGCACGGGGTAACGCGGCACCGCCGGTGAGTCGATCAAAAAATCGGGTCGCGAATTTCTTGTCGTGGACGAGGCCTTGCCCCCAGGCGACCGAATCACCGACAACCACCATCGTCGGAGTTCCCCCGTCCGTTATGGGCTTCCCGAATTCATGTCTGTTGTTGACATTCACCATGACAGTAGATTTCACTGCCATGACAATCAACGTGTTCCTGTTTCTTCCCTAATACGTATGTGCTCGTACTACCCACGCACCACACGGGTTGCGTCACGCGATCTCGACGGCACGAACGCGTCTTTGACGCCGCTTCTCACGTTATCCTGCGCTCCGTTCTAGCAACTCGGGCGTATCGTTCGCGGGGTTGTTCACCCGCGTCGAGACCGGATAGGCGGTCAACTCGTCGTCGGGATACGGACCGAGGAGCGACGCCACCTCGTCGGGGCCGCCGTGGAGCCACGTCTCCTCTTCGTCGGGTGCGAGGATAACGGCCATCCGGTGATGTAACTCCGAGATGAGGTCGTTCGGTTCGGTCGTGATGATGGTGAACGTCTCCAGTGACTCTTGCTCACGGGATGGGCCCCCGCTCCCGAAGTCGCCGAGTCCAGTCTGTTTCGTCGTCGGCGTCCAGCGCTCCCACAGGCCGGCCATCGCAAACGGTCGGTCGTCCTCGAACGCGACGCGGTAGGGCTGTTTGGTCCCGCCGCGGTCGACCCACTCGTAGAAGCCGTCGGAGGGAACGAGACACCGGCGCGACTCGTAGGCGTCGGCGAAACTCCGTTTCTCGCGGACCGTCTCGGCGCGGGCGTTGATGCGGTCATTTCCGATACTCGCGCTCTCGGCCCACGAGGGAACGAGGCCCCACTTCAGGAAGCGAAACTCGTCGGATGCCTCGTTTGTCACGACCGGCAGTTCTTGGCCGGGCGCGCAGTTGTACCGCGCTTCCAACTCCCGCGTCGGAACAGCCCCGAAGCGTTCTCGGAGTTCTTCGGGCGGCGTAAACAAACTGTATCGGCCACACATGTCTCTGGATTGGTATTGTGTGGGTAAAACGCTCGCGGCAGGTGGACTGCGAACTCAGCTGTGCTCACCGGACGACGACGCATTTAGGGTTGCGGGTATCTCCCACTCGAACATGCGAATCGAGAACAGCTTCATCCCCGTCCGTGGCGTGGGTGAGCGGACGGAGCGAAATCTCTGGCAATCCGGGGTCACACACTGGGACGAGTTCGACTCCTCGCTCGTCGGCGCGAAGACGGCTGACCGAATCGAGACCTACATCGCCGACGCGTACGAGCACCTCGACGACGGCAACTCGCGCTTTTTCGACGACTCGTTCCCGTCTGGCGAGCGCTGGCGACTCTACGAGAATTTCCGCGACGAGACGTGTTTCTTCGACATCGAGACGACCGGTCTGTCGGCAGAACGCAATTCGGTCACGACCGTCTCGTTCCATCAGGACGGCGAAACCACGACGCTCGTTCGGGGCGAGGACTTGACTGCCGACGCGCTCCGTGAGCAGTTTACCG
>NZ_JBZRPK010000540.1:0-6901 GCF_058382125.1 Haloferax sp. s1 | reverse complement strand
CACGAATGGCCCCGAAGCTGGTCGAGTGCGGCTCTGGACGGCCCGTCGACGAGAAGGTCGGCGGCGAGTACGTCAGCGTCGGCGACGACTCGCGTGGGCGACGGCTCGACCTCAGGCATCGTCGCCTCGATGGGCGCGAAGCGCCTCAGTAATCTCCGTTTCGGTCGTCTCGTACGCTGCTGCGCGGACGAAGAGTGACTCCCAGTTCATAGACGAACAGACGTATTCGTTGGAGATGAATCCGACGCAACCACCCGTGGGTTCGAAATGGTTACGCGGGGCGGATATTTGAACCATTAATAATTACATCGCGTGGGAAACAGTTAATTCCCGTTCAACACAGGAGACAGTCATGACGATACAGCGACGGCGCTTCTTGCAGGCGGCGGGGGTCGGTGCGATTCTCGGACTGAGTGGTTGTACGGGCGAGTCGAATCCGCAGCAGGCAGACGACGGAACACAGACAGACACCGCCTCCGGCGGTGGTTCGGGCGAGGGTGACAGTGGTACGAAACAGGAGTTGACGCTGGCAACGACCACGAGTACCTACGACACGGGGCTCCTCGATACGCTCAACCCGGTGTTCGAAGAGAAGTTCAACGCCCGAGTGAAGACCATCTCGCAGGGGACCGGCGCAGCCATCGAGACGGCTCGAAACGGGGACGCCGATGTTATTCTCGTCCACGCTCGCGGCGCGGAAGACGAGTTCCTGCAGGAGGGCTACGGCGTCAACCGCCGAGACGTGATGTTCAACGACTTCGTCATCGTGGGACCGTCGAACGACCCCGCCGGAATCAAGGGGATGGAACGTGCGACCGAGGCATTTGCGACCATCGCCGAGTCCGAATCGACGTTCGTCTCGCGCGGCGACGACTCCGGGACGAACAAGAAGGAACTGCTCATCTGGGACGCCGCTGGCGTGGACCCGAGCGGAAAGTGGTACCGCGAAATCGGCAAGGGGATGGGCGACACGCTCGTTCAGGCCGACCAGTCGGGTGCGTACACGCTCTCAGACCGCGGGACGTACCTCGCGACGAAGACCAACATCAAATCAGAGATTCTGGTGCAGGGACCGCTCAAAGGCGGCCCGACCATTCTGAAGAACCCCTACGGCGTCATCCCGGTCAACCCCGCGAAGTACCCCGACGTGAACTACGCGCTGGCGATGGCCTACGTCGGATTCCTCACGAGTCCCGAGGGACAAAACATCATAAGCAGTTACACCGCAAACGGCTCGCAGTTGTTCTTCCCGAACGCGCTCTCTGAGTCCTCACAGTTCGGTCAGTACGTTCCCGAAGAGTACGAGGGTGGAAACGCTGCAAACGCCTCGACGGCAGACGCCTCAGCGTCGGTCTCCGACGCGCAGTTCGAACAGTGGGTTACGGAGAACGTCCCCGAGGACTTTTAGTCCGGTCAGCCCCCATCACATCCCGTGTTCGGCCTTGGCGACCTGAATCTCACCTACCTCGTCAGCATTACTCTCGTCTCACTGTACGTGAGTACCGTGGCTGTCGTCCTCAGCGCCGCCATCGGCCTCCCGATATCCCTCGCCGTCGGCTTCCGCGACTTTTACGGAAAGTCCGTCGTCACCTCCATCATCTCGACGGGGATGGGATTTCCGAGCGTCGTCGTGGGTCTCGTCGTCCTCCTCGGACTCTCACGGTCGGGACCGCTCGGCACGTTCGACCTCCTGTTTACGCCCGAGGCCATGATTATCTCGCAGACGATTCTCGCACTCCCCGTCCTCGTGAGCGTCTCGCTTTCCGCGGTCCAATCGGTCCCACAGGACCTCAGAGACGCCGCGTTCGCCGCGGGCGGAACCTCGACTGACGTTGCCTTCCTCGTCGTCCGTGAGGCTCGCTACGGTATCGTCACGGCACTCTTGGCTGCGTACGGCCGCGCCATAAGCGAAGTCGGGTCCGTGCTCATCGTCGGCGGTAACATCGTCTTCTCCGACAGCACGTCGTTCACGCGGACGCTCACGACCGCCATCACGGTCGAAGCGCGGAAGGGGAACATCGAGACGGGTATCGCCCTCGGAACGATTCTGTTGACGCTCGTCCTGACAGTGAACGCACTCGGCGCGCGCTTCCGTGACCGAACGCCGAGGGGAGGCAACCGATGACGAGCGAGAGGCGGTCGCCGGATACGCACGAGTCGGCAGCAACAGGCGAAAATCGGGCAGGTACCCGACTGGCCGCCCGCAACCTCAGTCACGGCTTCGAAAACGGTGCTATCCTCGAAGACATCTCCATCGCCGTCGAACCCGGCGAGATTCTCGCCGTCGTCGGCCCCTCCGGAACCGGAAAGACGACGCTCTTTCGACTGCTCGCGATGTTCGAGCGACCGACAGATGGGACGGTCGAAGTCGACGGCGACGACGTGTGGGAACTCCCCGAAGAGCGTCGGCTGGCCGTTAGACGCCGGGTTGGAATGGCGTTTCAGAGTCGGAGTCTCTTCTCTTCGACTGTCGCCGAGAACGTCTCGTACGGACTGCGCGTGCGGCGGGCGTGGTCGGCTCGGCTCCGCGATGCGGTCGAGAGCGCCTTCGGCTCCGACGAACCGTCAGAGACCGTCGTGACGGCGTTGCAGACTGTCGGCATGGCGGATAAGATACACCGCGACGCTGCGTCGCTCTCAGCCGGTGAGGCCCAACGGGTTGCCATCGCGCGGGCGCTCGCGCCGGACCCCGACGTGTTACTCCTCGACGAGCCGACGTCGAATCTCGACCCGCGAAACACCGCCGCCATCGAGTCGGCGATGCGAGCAGCGCGCGACCGCGGCATCGCCGTCGCGTTGGCGACCCACGATATGCAACAAGCACAACGAGTGTCTGACCGGACGGCCGTCCTCCTTGATGGGACGTGTATCGAATCGGGGCCGACTGCGCAGGTATTCGAATCGCCAGCCGACGACCGGGTTCGAAGATTTGTCGAAGGTAAACTCGTTTACTGATGGCAAAATACCGCGGTTTGCTGGAAGGCGAAAGAGCCGAATATGGGACGTAACCAGCGTGTGACTGCCGTCTGACACAGCTTTAAGGTCCGAGGAGCGTACCCCAGAATAGGGCGCGCATTTCCGGCCTCAGTTCCCATCCTCCCACCCGCGCGCCCGGCACACACCACCACCTTCGTCGTTCTGGTTCCCCCGGTACGGCGTGCGGCGCCGCCACCACGGCGCCATTTTCGAGTGACCTACTCAGTGAGCGAATGCGCTCTGCTCCGAGTCGTGTCATCAGCCGAGGAGCTTCGACCGGACCTCTTTAAGCGCATCGCGTTCCGCAATGAGTGCCAACTGGTCACCGGGTTCAACAATCGTCCCTGGAAGCGGAATCGTCATCGATTCGTGCTTCCGCCCGTGAGCGTAGACGCGCCCACCCGACCCGAGGTCGATGTTAGCGACGTGTTCGCCGATGATGGGTGCACCTTCGGGAACCCGAACCGTTGTGAGACTGAGTTGGTCGGTCAAGTCGCCGATGGCGTTGAAGTCACCCCCGAGGAGTGCCGTCTTCGCACCGGCCGCACCGAGACGTTCGGGGTAGACGATTTCGTCGACGCCGTCGGCATAGCGCTCGTAAATCTCCTGCCGGTAGTCTTCGCTGATTCGCATGACCGTCCGGCAGCCGAACTCTTTGCCGAGCATACACGCCGCGAAGTTGATGTTCGGGTCGCCGGTTAGCCCACCAATCGCGTCGGCGTCTTCGATGCCCGCCTCTTTCAGGACACTTTCTGTCCCGCCGTCACCGAAGATGGCGTCGAATCCTTCGTCGCGGGCGCGGTCGACTTTCCGTTCGTTGTTGTCGACGATGGTCAGGTCGTGTCCCTCCTCTCGAAGCACCCGCGTGGTCCGGGAACCGACGCGACCATATCCTACGATAACGAACTTCATGGTATTACTATGCACACCGGGTGGCTAAAAGATAGTCCCCGGTCAGGTTCGGGTGCGTTCGAGGTGTTCAGTTAGCGAGTCGATGGTCTCTGTGAGGGGCGAGGTTCCGAACAGAGCCACGAGGGCCGCGCCGACGCTGTCGAAGACGAGGTCGATAATCGTGTCGCCGAGTCCGTACTGGACGAGGATGGCCTCCATCCCGACTGCGTCGGCCGCGAGGCGTGCACCGAACTCCAACACCTCCCAGAAGACGCCCGCTGCGAGGGTAAAAAGTAGGATGTAAACGAACATAAACCGGTCAGGAAAGTAGACGGCGTCGGAGTACTCGTCGATGGCCCGCGCCGTCGTGTAGCCGACGGCAGCGACCACCGTCGCCGAGAGCGTGTGGGTAACGTGGTCCCACCAATCGATGTAGTGGTACGGCCCGAGCATCCCGATTGCGTGGAGCAGAACCGCCATCGCCAGCCACATGCCAAGAAACGGGTGAAGTCTAATCTGCCAGTCGCGACGGAGTATCGCGGGGAGAAACGTCGCACTGAGCGCGACGACAGCGTTGACGAGGACGCTCAGATTCCGCGTATACACGCCCGCGAAGAAGATGAGACAGATAGCGAGCTGTATTGCTCGGCCTACCACTCGCTCGCTCTGCTGTGACCACATAGATACCGATACGTACGCCATAGACACGCTAAATCCCGGTGTGGCAAGAGCTAGCACAACCACCGACATTGTTTTTCCCCCTGGTTACATACGCCCCACCGATGATGGCCACCACTCACGCCCTCGCGGGTGTCGTCCTCGGCACCGCCGTGTGGGCGTTGGTCCCCGAGGCCGGGATGCTTCCGGTCCTCGCGGCCGCACTGGGCGGCCTGTTCCCCGACTTCGACTTGTACGCAGGACACCGGAAAACACTCCACTTCCCTGTGTATTTCAGCGCACTCGCCGCTCCAGCGAGTGTAATCGCCGCGTTGAATCCGACTACCACCAGCCTCGCCGTCGCACTGTTCCTCGCGGCCGCCGCGCTGCACTCCGCTTCGGACGTGCTCGGCGGCGGCCTCGAACTCAAGCCGTGGCTCGGCACGTCCGAGCGCGCCGTGTACGACCACTGGAATGGCCGCTGGCTCGCCCCGAAACGGCTGATTCGGTACGATGGCGCACCTGAAGACCTCGCGCTAACGCTTGCCTTCGCCGTTCCACCTGTCGTCGCCTTTGACGGACTCGTCGAGATGCTCGTCATCGGTGCAGTCGCTATCTCGGGCATCTACGTGCTGCTCCGGAAACCGATGGTCACGATTGCCGAGAAACTCGTCGATGCGATGCCAGACCACGTTATCGACCACGTCCCCGAACGATTCGTGCAGGACCTCCGGTAGTCGGTCCCGTCGTCCAGCCCGGCCGTCACAACTCCGAAAAAGGAGAAGACGAAGACGCGTAACTGCTCACACCAGACAGTCTTAGTCAAACAGTAGGTGGTTGAGAGGGAGTCGGTTAGTCAGGAATCGAGTAGTCAGGAGTTGGCTAGTCAGGAATCGAGTAGTCGGCCAGTCAAGAGTCGGTTAGTCAATCGGTCACTTCGGCACTCTTCGTCGGTGTTGCCTCGGTCCGTGACTCGCGTCGGTGGAGCAGATAGGCACACAGCACCGCGATACTTCCTGCAGCGGTGGCAATACCGAACGCCACGCGATAGCCAGCGGGTGTGTAGACTCGTGCGCCGGCGACGGTCTCGCCCGTCCAGTAGGCGTCGAGCGCGAAGCCCATCACCGCGGGGAAAACGGCCGCGCCGAAGTACCCCATGCTGTTTATCGCACCTGTCGCCGTCGCACTCGCGGTTGCGTCGTGTCGCTCCTTGGCGACGGTGAAAGCGATGACCGCCCCTCCCATGACAAACAGGGCGGCGAAAAGCAGGACGCCGACCACGAGCAACGGCGGCGTCACGAGGAGGAAGATGAGACTGTAGGAGACAGTAAACACCAGACAGGACGCGAGGATGAATTCGGTTCGGTGGCCCAGTCGGTCCGAGAGCGTCCCGATGACGGGCGACCCGAGGAGAAACCCGATGTTGCCGACGAAAACGAAAAGCGAAGCCGTCTGAACCGACACGTCGTAGAGGTCGGCAATGTACGGCACCCCCCACAATCCGGTGACGGTGAAGTTCGTCCCGATGACCAGAAAGAGCATCGTCCCCATCAACCACGTCTCGAACTCCCCGAGAACTCGTCTGGTGTTCGTGACGACGGTCGAGAACTCGACGTTCGACTCCGGTGGCTGGACGCCGTCGAGTGGGTCGAACCCGGCGTCACGCGGTCGGTCTCGAACCGCGAGATACGTCACCACCGCGAGGCCGACACCGCCGACACCGATTGCAAGGAGGACGGACCGCCACCCGGCGCTGTCGATTGCGATAGCCAACGGCGTCGTGGCGAGAACACCGCCCATGCCCGCCGCCGCGACGGTCCACCCGGTCATCGTGGCGAACTCGTCCGGTCGATACCAGTTCGCGAGGAACCGCAACGTCGCCGTGTAGAGGACGCTTCCGCCAAGCCCCAACAGTGCTCGTGAGGCGAACGCGATGCCATAAGTCGGTGCAAGCGCGAATCCGAACACCCCGACTGCCATCACCCCGAGCCCACCGGCGGCAACTCGACGCGACCCCGTACGGTCTACGAGGATTCCCGCGGGTAGCTGTAGCCCGGCGTAGATGTAGAAAAAGGAGGCGTGCAACAGACCGAGTTCCGTTCCGGTCGTGTCGAACGCCCGCGAAAGGTCATCGGCGAGGACGGCCGATGTTACCCGATGGAAACTGACGAGCAGAAAACCGGCCGTGAGGAGCGCCCAGAGGACCCATCGGAGGCGTGTCGGACTGGTCCGAATCGAGAACCGTGTCATGAGTCACGAAACAGAGCGTGCGTGTAAATGTCTATCGAGGAGAACGATGGAAAGCAGGTACCGGTCATCGGGAGAAAAGCTCCCAGTCACAGCCACCCCTCCGGGTTTATGGCAGTGTGTCTTCAGT
>NZ_JBZRPK010000541.1:0-6903 GCF_058382125.1 Haloferax sp. s1 | reverse complement strand
GACCGAGGACATCGAGAGCGAAGGGTACGCACGCGAGGTCATCCGCCGCGTCCAGGAAATGCGCAAGGATCTGGAACTGGACCTCGAAGAGCGGATCCGGCTGGATCTAGCGGTGGCTGACGACCGCATCGACGACCTCGTCCGAGCACACGAGACACTCATCGCCGAGGAAGTTCGTGCCGACGCATTCGCGACCGTCGACGAAGGCCACCGCAAGCCCTGGGACCTCGAAGGCGTCGAGATGGAGATATCGGTCGAGGCGATCGCCGCGGCCGATGCGAGCGACGAGCACAGCATGCGATCGTCGAGAGCGTTCTGCCCTCGTCGCCTGCGAAGACGAACGGCTCGGAGAGTCAGCGGTGAGAGATCGTCTGGAGTAGCTGTCGGTCGGGACATGGTGGAGGGTGCGTCAGCGGTCGTGGGCAGCTATCGAGGCGTCGTCTAGGAGTCGGTGGCGATACGCAGGGAGTAGGCGATCAGGAGGAGCCCGCCGAACTGGAGGAGGCGGACGATCAGCCGGAACACGTTCTGGTAGCGGATCGGGACGATGCGGAACGTGAGGAGCCCTTGTCCAGCCAGCGCCAGGACGTACGTCACGCCGAAGAGCAGGATCATCCCGATCGAGAGATATCGCATCGACGGGTCGTCGTTGCGTCGGAGTCCGCGATAGGCCTGACCGCCGATGTAGAGGCCAACGAGGGCGGAGCCGGTCGCCGCCACCCCGGCCGCGAGACCGACAATGCCGGTGAAGTCGGTAAGCGCGCTGAAGACGTTCATCTCAGAGCTGTCCCCACATCCGCGAGAGCTCGTCGGCCGGGTCGCTCTCCGTCCGGTCAATCGTCCAGTCCAGTTCGCCGTCGCGGATCGTCAGCTCGAACCGATCGAGCGTCGAGACGTACACCGTCTCGTGGTGCCCGTCGCGGCGCGGTCGCGTTCGCTCGATAAGCAGATCACAGTCACAGAGTTCGTCGACCCGTCGATAGATCGACGACACCGAGAGATCACAGCGCTCGCCGAGTTCCTTGGCCGACAGCGGTTCCCCACTCGTCGCGACGAGGATCGACCGAACGTGCTCGTCGTCCAGCAAGGCGACGATATCGGCAACGTCTGGGTCCTCGTCCACAGGATCGTCTGACATACGTGGAACAAGTATTTTGTCCTCGGCTGTCCGAGGGCGTGCCGCTTGCGAGGGTGTGAGACGAGGCGCGATCGTGGCGCTCATCGGTCGTCCTCCAGTGGCAGCGTGAATAGCATTCGGAAGCTAACGTCGTCCAGCGGACCGTACACCACGCTGATTCCCTCTGCGGTGGGCTCGTCGCTCAGGTCGACGGTCGTCTCGTCACCGGCACTCACGGTGTGCTGGTCGGGCCAGAGCGGTTTCTTCTCGACCTCTCGCCTGTCCTCGGGCGTGTCGATGTCGTAGCAGATCAGATCCGAATCGGCCGACTCACCGGCCTCGTGACGAAGGGTGACGGTTCGAGTCGCGGGATCGAAGCGTCCACCCCACGTGATCTGAGGCGGGTCGTCCATCGGATCACGCTCGCGACCCGGCCGGGTCGGTACCCGAGCAGTGACCGTCGCGAAGTGGCCGTCGTCCTTGATGTCGATAGTTTTTGCCTCCTTCGTGAGTTCGTGTTGCTGCTGTTCGAGGGCACGCTGCATCTGATCTTCGGAGCCTGCGCTGGCGTTTTCGTACCATTCGATCAACAGCTGGTAGGCGACACCGTCGTCGATCCGAAACGCGTCGGCACCGAGTTCGGCAATGCCGGAGTTGAGTCCCGGATGGGAGCCGCCGATGTACAGCAGTCGGCTCGCGCCGACCGCGTCGGTGACCGCCGTGACCGCCTCACTCGCTTCGTGGTACTGGCGACTGTGGCCGTGTCCGGCGTCGATCGTCGCCTCGATGTCGGGGTCGTCGTGTCTGTACGCACTCGCCCACACGATGACACCGTCGCGTATTGCAGCCCGTCTGCGCACGTCCGAACGGGAGTACACGTCGTAGCCGCGATACGAGCCGTCCGGCTCGTAGCCGGTGTCCGCGAGCGTCGACGCCACGTCGTCGGCCGTGAAATCCGCCTCGATCACCGTGGCGAGGTTCGTACGCGTGAGGCTGTCGTAGTTCTCGTAGCCGATCCCGAAGTGGTCCAGTTCCATCTTGAGGAACCCTCGTCTGGCGACGAACTCCTCTGGAACGGGGCCGTCGAATGGACCGGGTTCGGCGTAGGTGACGATCCAGCCCTCGTCAGTTTCGCTATCCCGCTCTGCTGGGACCCAGCGACGGTACTTCGGTGGACCGGCGTCGGGAACATCGACGTTTCCGTACCGGAGCTTGCTGCTGAGCGGTGGTAAGTTGCCAGTGCAACCACTCAGAGCAGTAGACACACCGATCGCGACGGCCGTCGCGCCGCCGTTGAGAAACGAGCGACGTGTCGGCCGGGAGGCGTCATCTGGTGGAACCATTGTGGCATGTACTCGATGACAGCCAGCCACCTTTATATCGGGTTGTCGACCGCGTACTGGCAAACATCGACGAAGGATTTATATACAGAATCGATCAGTCACTCGCCGAGACGGCCATCACGAAGTGTGTCATCCGCGACAACGAGATGCATGACGGGCAGACAGCGCCCCAGAATCACTCGGTGCGTTCGGGCACGTAGCTGAACAGTCGCATTCCGGGGTCGTCTTTCGGCCCCCAGCGCACGTCGACGCCGTCGGCGTCTGGACGGTCGCTCATCTCGACGGTCGTCTCGTCGCCCGGTCCGACAGTGTCTCGATCCGGCCAGAGCGGCTGGTTCTCGATCCGGTTGACCGCGTCGACGGGCACGAGATCGTACCACAGGCGGTCGGCGTCGAGTTCGGGACCAAGCTCGTAGCGGAGCGTGACTGTACTGGTCTCCGCGTCGAAGGCCACGCCCCACGTGATCTGGGGCGGATCGGGGACGAAGTCGCGGGGCTCGTCCGGTTGCAGCGGAACGCGAGCGCCGGCCGTCGCCAGCCGGCCGTCGACGCCGATGTCGATGGTGTCGGCCGCCGCCATACCGGTGTAGTGCTCGTCTTCGATGGCGCTTTTCATCCGCTCGCCGGGCTGTTCGACCGTCTCCGGATACTGTTCGAACAGGACGTGGTACGCCGCGTCCCCGTCGACTCGAAACGCGTCGGCACCGAGGGCAGCGACGGTCGGATTGAGACTCGGATGGTTGCCGATCGACAGCAGTCGGCTGGCACCGACCGCGTCGGTGACCGCTTCGAACGTGGGATCGACCTCGTGATACCGCTCAGTGTGTCCGTCTCCGGCGTCGATCGTCGCCTCCAGGTCCGGCGTCCTGTGGAGCGACGCGCTCGTCGAGACGACCACGCCGTCCCGGACGGCCACTCGGCGCGGGATGTCCGAGCGAGCGTACAGATCGTAGTTGCGGTACGTGCCGTCGGGCTCGTAGCCACTGTCTGTGAGGGCGGACCGAACCGTATCAGCCGAGAACGTCCCCTCTCGCACAGTGGCGAGGTTCGTACGCGTGAGGCTGTCGTAGTTCTCGTACCCGACCCCGAGGTACTCCAGGTCTCTGCGCTGGGCGGCCCGGCGGGAGACCAACTCCTCGGGGACGGGGCCGTCGAACGGTCCGGGCTCGACATAGGTGAGGAACCAGTCTTCGTTCGTGTCGCTGTCCCACCCTGCGGGGAGCCAGCGGCGGTACTCCGGCGGGCCGGGGTCGGGGATATCGACGCGGCCGTACTGGGGCTTGTCGCCGAGTGGCGGGAGACCGCTACAGCCACTGAGGCCGGTTGTCAGCCCGATCGCGACGGCCGTCGCGCCGCGGTGGAGCACCGAGCGACGCGTCGGTTGGGAGGTGTCGTCTGGTGGAACCATCGTGGTACGTAATCGATGACAGCCGGCCACCTTTATACCGGGTCGTCGACCGCACGCCGGCAAACATCGGCGAAGGGTTTATATACCGTCTGAGAAGCAGCCAACGAGAGCTAATACGGTATTCCCCCGTTGCATATGAACGAGCAATAGAAACCCGAACAGCAGACTGAAGCCCATGAGGAGCGACCGACTCTTCAGATCAGGAAGAGAGGTGGTCATTAGATAAACGCCCTGTCGATAATCAATGCGCACACCTAATTAACGGTCAATTCTCTATCGAAGTACGAAGCAAACATCGGCAGCATTCTGCATTTGTCCCCTGTATTCAGCAAACCGGTTGTGTGAGTTGGGAGGGTTTCACCAGAGCCACTCCCCTCAGAATGTCGAAAATTATACTGCAGACTAGAATCAGGTGCTCTGTTGAATAGCGATCTATTCAGCCGATATCACGGGTTTAGAAGGATGAATCCGAGGAATTGCTCTCGTTTCCCTGCATTGTCTGCGGATTTACCTTGACACGTCCTACCGCATGACGATTGACCTGCTGAAGGAGATGCCACAAATAACCGGGGAGATCGGCCGCGTTGAGGCCGATCTCCCCTCGGCATCCACGTTGTGTAAAGCGTTCGACCGGATCAGTATGAGCGTTTGCCGAGTGCTGCTGCGCCAGTCGGCGCAGCTGCACGACCCCTCGAAACATGGTGCAATCGACGCTACATTCTACGAACGCTCGGCTGCGAGCCGCCACTACTGCCAGCGGACGAGTTACCGCGTGCAGAAGTCAAGGTTACGAAACTCGTCGATACAGACTCTCAAGCCATCCTTGACGTTCACTGCTCAACGAATCGGGAAGGGAGCGACGCCGACCTCTGTGAGCAGATCGCCCGTCGGGACGCGGGCGCTCTGCGATCTCTTGCTGCCGACACGGGATACGACAAGAAATCGCTCCGCGAATCCCTTCGTAACCTCGGGATTCGCCCGCTCATCAAACATCGCATCTTTGCACCCTATGATTACGCGCACAACGCCAGAATCGACGAACAGCGCTACAATCAGCGCTCTATGACAGAAACCGTGAACTCGGCTGTCAAGCGCTCGCTCGGCTTCGCCGTGCGAGCGCGTTCGTGGTTCCGTGAGTTCCGAGAAATCGCGCTGATGTGTGTCGTCTATAACATCAAGCGGGCTGTGAAACAGTGAATTCAACCGCTGTATGGCGATTCAACACAGCCGTACCAACCGATTGGGATCACGCGTCGGTCGTCGCCCTCGTGGAGTGTACTCTCGTCGAGGTCACGCACGAGGCCGTGGGCGCCGTCTTCATCGCCCACCAGGTCGGGCGGTCGACGCGGACGCAGTACGTCGCCGCCGGCGACGTCGGCGAGCAGTTCCAGAAGTGGCACTTCGACGACCGGTTGGGCTGGCACGAGACCACCGCCCCTCGACGGATGGCTCGCGACGAGTTCATCACCCAATTCACGCGGTCGCCCTCAACGTCAACGGAGCGGGCGGGTGAGGGAGTAGCTAGCGAACCAGACATCTTCGTCGTGAAACCAGTCCGAGAGCTCCGAACGCCGTAGCGGATAGTTTTAACCAATATTCCGAATCGATACCGACACAGTGTTGGTTAACGTTGGGGCTGAATCCACTCCCTCGCCCCCACCCACCGCCCTGTACCTCGAGTGAGTGTATCTTGGCGGCCGGTCGGCTCGAACGGCGGTCGCGACGGGTTTTATCGGGCCGCTACTCTTCGAGAGCGAGTATAGTCGTCGTCGAGGAGGTCACCAAACTGAGCGAGCGCCGTACCCAAACCTCGTCCGAGGCGTTTCCGGACGATGCGCTGGCGTCGATTCGGTCGGCCGTCGAGTCCGTCCCAGCAAGTGTCTTCGACGGCTCGACGAAACACACGGAGGTCGGTGGGTTCGATGCCACAATCGCCGACGGGCTCTCGCAGTACGAGTACGAGGGGGACGCCGCTGGCGTCGACACGGCGGACGTCGACGACACGACGGCTCAACGCCTGGTCAGCGAGCCATTGAGTCGACGACTGAATTTCTGGCCACCTCTCGACATGTTCTCCCTATGTCATAGGCTTCGTGTCGAGTCCGTTGTCGCTGTGTATAGCAAACAGCATGAATGGTGTATACCTCCACTCTGTCAGCTCAACGCCGTTCTCCACCGAACCACGTACGCGATTGAGGTAACCCAGAACGCGGCGAGGAAGACATACATCGCGTCGCCACCAGGGTTGATCGAGTCAGTAAACGCCCCAGAGAGAGCGTATGCGAGGACAGCGACGAGAACAGGCGCCCCAATGTACGCGGCGGTATGCGGCTCCCAAGCCGTATCTGTCTGGCTCGCGCGTTTTGCGTGAAGATACATCGCAACACCGGTCAGCGGTGTGAGTACCAAGATGAGACCGAACAAGCCGAATACAGTTGCGAAGAAGGCCGCTCCCTCATGTGGCCCGAGAAAGACTCCCCCGATGACGAGCGGCGCGAACACCACGTACCCGACGATGACGATTGGCCATCCACCGGGGAGTTCGACCTGTGAGCTGAACCGCTCGACGAGCGCCGGCGTCAGCGGATATCGCCACGCGTCACCGAATATTGCTTTGCCCGTCGCGATGAATCCGACAAGGAACGTACAGGTCGTAATGATCATCCAGACGAGGAACAACGCCGAGATGACGAAACTACCCCCGGCGGCGATGGGTGCGGAAAGCGGAACCCCATTGGTGATGCCCTGGCCAGTGAGTTCGGCATAAGTGAATGCGGAGCCAAACGTCAGCACTGTCAGTGCTAGCACGGCAAGATGCCAGTCGAGTGCGTTGCGAGCGTTCCGTTTGGTGAACTCGTTGGTCGCGACGAGATACACTATTCCGGCGCCGACGACGCCAGTTGGGATCGACAGCAGGTGAACGAGAATGCCGCCGATCGATCGTTCGTTGAGCAGTTCGGGACCAGGTGCGATGGGAGAGGATGCTGTTGTCATGGGGCTGAGGAGGGTCGGGTGGTGGGCGAAGCGATGTTATT
>NZ_JBZRPK010000542.1:0-6920 GCF_058382125.1 Haloferax sp. s1 | reverse complement strand
CGGCCCCCCCCAGATCCACCGCCTCCCCTCGGAGGAAGTTCCCCTCGTCGCTCCGAGTGCGGCCGCGACCTCTCTCGCCGCGCTCGACGTGGCCGAACGCGCCGCCGCCGGTGAAATCGACCTCCCGTACGATTCCGTCGTGACTGTGTTCCCCGACTCCTCGGAGCGATACCTCTCGAAGGGCATTTACGGCGACTTCGAGTCCTGGGAAGGCTAACGAAACTGCAGTAACTCGGTTCTGGGTGTGTTACCGGTCACGAGTTGACCTCGTTTCCACCCTCTCTTCGGACGTTCTGCTCAGTCAATGAGCCGCGAGTGCTCGTTCTTGTAGCACTTGTCCTGCACGAAATCGAGACCCGCTCCTTCGGCACGCGTTGCGGCCTCGTCGTCGCGGATGCCAAGTTGGAGCCAGACTGCTTTGATATCGCCGCGCTCGTTTGCGCGCTCGATAGCGTCGTCAACGATGCCGCCCGCCTCGGAAGACGGGCGAAACACGTCGACGATGTCGATGTCTTCTTCGACATCGGCAAGGGAGTCGTACGCCTTCTCGCCGAGGATTTCGTCTTGGAATGGGTTGACTGGAATCACGCGATAGCCGTGGCGCTGCATGTATTCGGGGATGTCGTGGGCCGCCTTGCCGGGCGTCGCCGAACAGCCGACAACCGCGATGGTTTCGTAGTCGAACAGCGTGCGCAGTTCGTCGTCGCTCGTGATGGGCATATCTGTGTGGAGACGACCTGTGGGTAAAAACTCCGTGCGAGCGTGCACCGGCAGTGCAGTCAGCGATGATTCCGTTAGTGGTCCGCGAGGCGGATATCGGGCGCAGCGTCTTCGTGAGTCGTGATAATGCCGTCGAACAGCTGTTTGATGGTGTTCATCGTTCGGTCGTCGTGGGCGTCGGCGTCGATAACGAATAGGCCGAGACCGCCCACACTTTGGATACGGCCCGTGAAGACGTGGAGGAACCGGAATACCGTCTGGAGGTCGGCGTACATCAGGAGCGTCGACAGCGAATGGAGGACGATGCGGTTTTGCTCTAGCCCGCGATCTTGGTAGAACTCCTGGAGTACCTCGGAGAGCTTGATTCCGATTCCCGTCATATCCACCGGCGACGACGTGTACTTGATTCGCTCGTCGTCGCGAACGTCGCCGACACCCTGCTGTTTGGTGACGCAGTCGATGGCGGAGACTGGATTCTGCTCGTAGTCGACCCGTTTCCCGAAGTCCTTGAGGATGCGGTCTGCACCGTCTTTCGTCGTGACGATGATTGCACCTTCGCCGGTTCGGGTCCCTTCTTCGAGGATATCGAGCGCCAGCGACCGCTTACCAGTTAGCGGCGGGCCGCTAATGAGAAGATTCGTCCCCGGTTCGACCTCAACGTCGAGGTCTGCACCCAGATTATACATGCGAGTACCTCGGCTCACTGTCGACTCCGAGGGATACAATCGCATGACGCTTCCGCTCGCCGGGAGTCATCGGATAGTACGACCATACGGTGAACTGGTAATATTCTTTTTGATTGGAGGATCGGATGTTCACCTTCTCAGGGTATTCTTCAGAGAACCCTACCCCATGTTCGTGCAGTATCGTCATAGTGTGACTCCTGCGAGCGACGAGGCTCGGCCGACGATGAACGCGAACGCAGCCAGAAACATCCCGTGTTTGAGCCGGCGTTGAGCCACGCCCGGATGCTCGAACGACCGTGCGGCCGCCACGAGCATCACGACGTCGGCGGGGACGACCAGCCCAAGGTACGCTAAGCCGAACGCGCCACGGATGAACGGCACCGCACTCGCGGCAACGGCGACGACGAGGACGCCAACACCGAGCCACAGCGACGTTTGCTCACCAACGACGATTGGGAGTGTTCGAAGGCCCTCTTTTTTGTCACCGGCGATGTCCTCTACGTCTTTGACGATTTCGCGGGTCAGCGTCGCCAGCGCGGCGAGGAGGCACAAGACGAGCGCCCCGAGCGGTTTGCCGATAGCTGCGCCACCGAAGAGGAACGTCGAGCCCGTGAGCGCGGCGACGACGATGTTTCCGACGCCCGGGAGGCCCTTGAAGAACTCCGTGTAGGCGAGCAGCGCGACAAGGTTCACCACCGCGATGCCGATGGCGACGAGCGGTAACACGAGTGCCGACACGACAGCACCGCCGAAGAGGGCGATGCTGAACCACTTGGCTTCCGCGGCGGTGACCGCGCCGCGGGGAATAGGCCGGTCCGGACGATTTATTCGGTCGATATCGCGGTCGAAGTAGTCGTTGACCGCGTTGCCCGCGCCCGTGGCGAACACGGTCGCGAGGATAGCAGCGACGACGACGAGCGTATCACCGAGCGACGCCCCGGCGACGAACGCCCCGGTGAAGGTGAGGACGCCCGCGGCGATGGCGTTTCCCGGTCGGGTGAGTTCGACGAACCCGCGCGCCCGTGCTCCGAGAGACATACCGGGTACTGTATGGAGTGCAGGTATAAAACGCGCGGAGTCGCCGTCGTGAATCAATCCATTTAAAACAATCCGCGACAGACGAAGTTGTGTAGGGCGCTTAGCTCAGTCTGGACAGAGTGCTTGGCTTCGGACCAAGTTGCCGTGGGTTCAAATCCTGCAGCGCCCATGATTCTTCCGCGAACAACGTGAGCAGAGAATCATCTACGCGAAGGATTTGAACTAGCGAGCAACGCGAAGCGTTGCGAGTGAAGTTCATAATCCTGCAGCGCCTTTTTGAGGTCCGTATTCTGGAGGGCAGAGACCTGTCACTCGGTTCTCGACGCTGTCGTTCTACAAGGAGAAACAGGACGAAGTGACGTTCTACCGCGACTGGGACGCCGATTCAGACTCACTTGATGGTGAGTTGTTCGGCGGCTCGCTGGTGAATCTCGAACCGATGTTGGAAACGTACGACCCGGACGACGCCGCGCCGTGGGCGTGGAACCTGCCGAGTGACCTGTTTCAGGAACAGTTCGAGGACTGGGAGGAGTTCCAAATAATCCTCAAAAGTTCACAGCCACGAGGGTGATACGGACATGCGAGTGTTTGTCTTTGTGTCGTAGAGTTCACTCGTCAGGTTCTCTATCAACTGACATCCCAAATTTAAAAAGACGACTTATTCGGAGTTCGAGGTTCAGACTTGACCAATCCTTCTTAATTATTTTGTATATGATGCCAAACACCAATACTAATACCAATGACATCAGTCCCAGTATGAGAATCGTGGACATACTCTGATAGTGGGTATATTTGCTAATAAATTTCAATCTCGACGTATTACAATTCAATAGTAGCGACTAAAACTCAACTAAAAGAACTATTAGTCAAATCTAACGATTCAAGGTCGAAATAGACGATTACTATTTTAATTGTGGCGAGTAATGTCTCATATATGCCAAAGGTAACATGCCCGATATCTGATGTTCCTAACATTCAAGAAGCGGTAAGATTGCTAAATTCGGACGAAGAAGAAGACAGGTCAAGACTAAATGATAATTGTACTTATGTTATTCCTTATAATAGAGAACTCTCAAGAGAGCAAATTGGCAACCTGACCTCGGGGACAATAAGAGCGGGAGAAGGAAAGTATAGTTCAGATACATTAACTCCAATCGAAGACGTAACAACTCGTACAGGACCCGACGGGAAAAAATACGTTGAAGGATTTTTCCTTGACATCCATGACCTATGGAAGATGATGTACGAGCACCACAGATATGCCCGCGCGAAAGGCTTCTCAGATACGGAAATGGAAATTGTCCGTATAGTAGAATCAGCTCATACTGATAGAGTCACTACCAGTGAAATTAAATCTAACCGTCCAATTTCTGACCTTTCTCCCGGTACCGTACACAACGCACTAAACAATTTGGTTGACAAGAAGCTGATAAAAAAGCACGAGCGGGGGCTGTATAGCTATATTGGTCCTTGAGAAAGATTGAATTTCCTACATTTCCACCACTAACCAGTGTACTGCTACACCCCATCTGAGATCGACTACGAACGCGCCAACCACCAGGCGAAGGTTCAGGACCGAAAGAACCTCGACGTAAAGCGAATCGGGAACCTCGGAGAACTCGCGTTCGAGCAGTTCTGCCGCGAATACCTCCCTGTCGACCTCTGGGAGTGGAAAAACGAAGAAGCGATGCGGCGGTGCAACCCGGAGAGTTTCTCGTCGTACGATTTCGAAGTGTTCGGCTACGAGGTCGACGTGAAGACCTCGCGCGACGTATCTTCGTTCCTCCCCGAAACCCTCCTCGACAACGACCCGGATGACGACATCATCGTGATGGTCTGGCACCGGGACAAGGAGGACAGTCTCATCATGCTCGGCTGGGAGCGCGTCGAGACGCTGAAATCGAAAGCGGCGTCCCAAGAGAAGTATTCCGGTGAGGAACCCGAGAAACTGGACCACCTCGCGGCGCGGCCGATGAACGAAATCATCGACCTCGGACCGAACACGGCGTACATGAACCAGAAGCCGGAGAATCCGTTCTCGCCCGGTGACCGCGTGAAAAAGAAGGGTGACGACGATGCGTCTGTCGCGGTCGTCGTGGAGGTACTTCCCCCTGAGAAGAACACCGGCGCGTACGGACAGGAGATGGACGGTGAGGCTGTTAGTGTCGCGTTCCCGTCCAGTTTGGATGAAGGACCGGGCGAGTGGCGCGACATCAACCCGGCGCTGTACGCGTCGTACTGCTACGACCAGAATATCAAGCTCTACACGTACAAGCACTCGAATTTGGAGTTTGCCGAGGAAACATAGTCTCCCTCACGTATCTGGAAAGAGATTCTACCCTTTTAAGTCATCAATCATAGACTCTGACGTCGCACCCAACAAAATGATTCTCTCAAAATATTCTTTGTTTTTGCCATTACTGACTCTTTCAAGAAATTCCGGATCAATACTGTATTCGTTTTCAGGAGGAAGTGCATATTCCTCATTAAACCCGTCTACAGCTAACTGAACTCGTCTGAGCTTGTTTAAGCCAGAATCAATCCATGAATCAACTATAGTGTATAGTGTTTCTTCACTAACTGAGTCGAATTTGACATTTCGAACACCCTGCTCAAAAGAGGCTGTCTTTTGTGTATCTTGATAAGACTGGAGTTTCATTTCGGCTATCTTAAAATCCACACTAGCCGAGCGTAGTCCAGACAATGCCCAGTCAAGATTGGTCAACTCGTTTTCAACAACGTCTACGAAATGTGCTTTTCCGGTTCGGATTAGTAGATAGACTTCCGTAGATATCTTTGGTGTGTTAGACAACGAGTTAACCTGAAGATCAAACACAACGCTATTCCCTTGCTTGTTATCTGGCAAGTCACGAAATTCGTCCCCTGTGATTTCTCTGATAATTGTATCTTCAATTGTGACGACGACACTCCATTTAAACGGAACATAGCCCCACTCTGGTATACTTCTAGTTGAAAAATCGACAATGACTTTCGTGGATTTATTTTTACTTAGACCAGAAGTAGATTGGACTGAGTCAATTTGAGCTAAGGGAAATTCATGTGTAGGGGATCTAGCATCAACATGTGGATAGTAGTGGTGATCGCTAAGTTCCCCCTCTTCCCAGTAATATCCTCTCTCCTGTAGCTCTGATTCTATTTCTTCAGCAGAAACCTCATCTGCGAATGCCTTATCAACGTTTCGTCGATCAAGGTCGTGGACAAGCCGACCAGTAGCAATCTCCTCGACAGGTCCTCGAGTTCCTAACTCTATTGTTTGGTGAACCTCTTCTGCGACTTCGGCCAATGGCATTTCATAGACCATCTGACAAAGTTTGTTGACCTCCTCAACTGCGGATTCAACATCAGCCACTATTTTGGACTTGTTTTTGTCCCTGAAAAACCGGTCACCAATTCTAAAATCATGAGCTAGTTTGTTTCTTAAGTCCGTATAACTCCCGAACCCTTCGATGTCGAAACCAACCATTTCAAGAATAGCTCTTTTAGAAGACACATCTATTGAATTTAGCTTTGATTGGTTGCTATTTTTAGGCAAGATTTCACGCGCATCAATATTTGATTCGTTTACTATCGCCAACCCGAGGAGATATTCTACTGCAGAATGACTGAGAATGAGATGAAAACCAACGTCTAAAATAACACTAGAAAGTTCTCTCGACACAGTATATCTCTCTAAGCCAACGAGATATCGGCGCGCACTTTCCCATTTTTTAGCTGAACGGAGTGCTCTTTGTGATGTCTGGTGATAGAATAAGAGTGGTCGTGCGATATCTAATTGAACAAAATACTCTTCAAGATTATCAATTTCTTCGTCAGTAAGAGTTACTCTTGAAACCATTCTCCTGTCCCTATTTCAACACCTTGTCAATAAAATAATTTGCCTGGACCCATATGCAGCCACCCATCCACCCGCCCCCTTTACGGGTAAGGGTAATGGGTGCCCCCTCACTCGCTATTCTCTACACGGCTACGTCGATCTCCCCGGAGAGATAGGCGCGACCCTTCGAAGAAATCCGATAGTACCCTCGCTCGACCTCTTCAATCACCCCGACTTTGCTGAGTTTGCTCATTCGGCGAGAACCCCAGTTCCGAGTATAATCGAGGTACATCACAACGACAGCAGGCAAGAGAATCAGGTCAGATTCGTCTAAAAGCTCCAGTACCTGGTCGTCAGTCTGGTTCATCCACCCGACGCGCGGGCGCATGAGGAACGAAGCGAGGCGAGTACGCAAACGGAGGGAACGCTCGTGACCTCATCTTCTGGAAACACGTCGGGCGAGCAATCACTGAGAATTAGACGAGAAGCACCCCCAACTGGGGAGCGCCCTACCGGAACGACCCCAAAAACCTAGCATATAGTACACAATTGGGAACCAAAGCCCGACTTATGTCGGGTGAATTACTATCTTTCTTTTATTATATTGTCATTTTGGTTTTATTGGTCGAGTGTTGCGTTTT
>NZ_JBZRPK010000543.1:0-6951 GCF_058382125.1 Haloferax sp. s1 | reverse complement strand
TTCGGATGGAAGAGTCCTGGAGTCATGCACATTCGATTAGTTCGTGTAAGTATCACTTCGGGTGGTGTCCGAAGTACCGACACCCCATACTGGAACTCGTCAAAGACGAGGCGACAGGGTTGTTCACGGCGACAGCCGACCACTTCGGACACGAGATACTCGCCCTCGAAATTGCGGATGACCACGTACACTTGTTCGTCCAGACTGACCCCAAGCATAGTCCGGCTGATGTGGCTCGACAATTCAAGTCGTACTCTGGAAAGCACATCCTTGAACGCCATCCTGCAATCCGAGAATCATATTTTTGGGGTGGTGGGTTCTGGAAAGTAGGCTACTACGTCGGGACTACCGGAGCGGTATCCGAAGAAGTGGTTCAACGGTACATCGAACAGACTGAACATTAAGCAGGGTGTCGGGCTTCACCCCCCGCGTCCGGTGACGCAGGGAACTCGCCCTTGAGGCCAGTTTAGATCCCCCGAAGAAAATACTCCCATCACTCATCGCAAGTGATGTGATTCCAAAGCCGGTGTCGAGACTCCAGATAGCAGCCCCATCGGCTGCTGAAACCGCGTGAATAACTCCATCCGCGTCACTGAAATACACCACCCCATCAGCAACGACTGAATCATAATTAAGTATCGCACCAGCATCGTAGCGCCAGCGTTCACTCCCAGTGGTGCTATCGAATGCATAGAAGATATGCTCCCAATCGCCAATATAGACAACTCCGTTGGCTACCGTTGGTCTTGAGGGACCGATTCGCCCGTTGGTCGGACTGTTCCAGACGGTACTCCCGTCCTCGGCATCATAGGCGAAGAGGCCTTTCGCGGCTGTCCCGTGATACAGCAGTTCTCCGGCGATGGCTGGACTGCTCGAGAATGATCCGTCAGTCGTTTCCCATACTTTTGTGAGTTTGCCTGTGGGACGTCTCCCGTGCGGGTTGTATCCGGACCGCCCATTGTCAAACTGGAACGTTGGCCATGACGGCTCTGCTGGCGCACGAGCAGTAACGGGGCGACCCGCGCGGAGAGCTGCAGTTCCAATCGCAAATGAGGTCCCCAAAATTCGGAGTGCCTGTCGTCGATTCAGCCCTTGTTGGTTCCCCCGAAGCATGCTAGTCGGTGGAGAGACAGGGTAATAGTCATGATAGTGATACCCCAGTTTAACAGTCACTTTCATTGGAGAATATCGAGGGCACCAATCCCCACCGTGACGTCGAAAAAGAGTTCTAGAGGTCGTGGCTGCGCGCGCAGCGTCTGCGAGCACGGAGCGGAGGGTGGGGCGGTGGGGTCTGGGTCGGCCCGGCTACCAACAAAAAAGAGGGCTGCCTCGCGCCGTTAGGCGTCCCACCAAGCGTCGCGCTCGGGGAACATCACGGTCGTCCAGCCCGTCAGCGCAATCGAGACACGCCCGTCGTACCAGTTCCGCGCCGCTCCGTGAATCCGCACGCGTTCGCCCTCACGAATCCACGGCACGTCCGAGGCCTTCCAACTCGTCAGCTTCACCTGCCCGCTTTCGTCTTCGAGGAGCCCCGCTTGCTGAATCGCCGGTGACTCCGACTCCCACACTGTCGTCAGCGTCCCTTCAACGCACACTTCGCGTCGCGACACGCCCTCAAGCTTCCCGATCGGCACCATCGTCCCCGGTGCACCTTCGAGTTCCTCGAACACGCTCACCGCTGCCGACAGCATGTCTTTGCCGCTCAATACCGCTTCACTCAGCCGCCGACTGATCGCCGCTCGCGACCACCCATCCAGCTTCTCTGCCAACCGTTTTGCCTGAGAGTTCACTGCGCCCAACTGTGCTTGGGTCAGCTCCGTCCGGGGATCCGCCCGGTCGGGGTCAGCCATCGGATTCACGCTCGCCGCCCGCTTCTGGAACTGCCGCCGTCGCGCAGCGCTCCGCTCGGCCGCAATCACCCGCGACCGAGCCTCACGACCCTCTTGCGAGCCCAGTTCCGCACGGGCACTAATCCGTTCGAGTTCGGCTTCCCGCGCTCGAATGCGCTCTTCTTGGGCCAACGTCACCCCGTCAATCCGCTCGTCGCTCGTGTCTGCAATCCCATCTGGGTGGTTCGCATCAACCTTTGCTTGGATCTCCTGTTGCACCGTCGCCTGGAACTGCGGCGTCTCGTCGACGACCTCAAACCCGTCTTCGTCGACTGTCGTCTCATCCGCTTGCTCGAACGCCTGTTCAGCCACCGAAACTACCTTGCGATTGGAGTTGTTACTAGACATTGTCGTAATTTCGAAGGCGCTGACGCGCCAACGCCCGCGACACCACTCGCGGGATTCTCACGAACCAACCTGCTTGAGCCACGGCTCCGACGTCGACCGATGACGCCGTCACCGAGGTGCCCGCGCCGCGCCTTCACGCCGGACCCTGTCCGGCGCGGCGCGGCACCGACGGCACCCCCACAGACGAGTGCGGGGGGTGAACCTCGAGGTGAGCGCGCGGTCACCGCGATATACCCAGCCGGTCACCGCGGGTCGGCGCCTCGCCGACACCCGTCCGTCGGCAGACGCAACGGCAGCGGCCGCGGCGCCGAGGCGGCACGGCCGGGGGGTATACGGTGGTGAACGGCGTCGCATACGGCCACAGCGAGGCCGCAGAGAGCGAGGACCCGCTGGAACAGCACCGCGCCCGGACCCGCACGAGCCTGTCCCGTCCGTCGCAGACGCAACGGAAACGCCTCGTGCGGCAGCCCGGCGCGGGCTGGACGCCCGCGGACCCACAGCTCGTCGCGGCCGAGTTTGAGCGCACGCCCGGCAGGCCGCACAGCCAGCCCTGAGTGAGCCCCGGACCGTGGCATACTGGGGGTGAGCACGGCGAGCCCCCAGTAGCCACCGCAGCCCGGGTGAACAAAGGGTGAGGGCAATCGCCCGAACGGCGAGCAGCCCGCCCGGACCGCGCAAGCGGCCACGTCTGAACCAGCCGGCCGGCGGCGCGACCGCATCAAGGGAGCGTCGACGCAACGGCTGGTGAAGATGCAGTCAGCCCGGTCTCGGTCAGGGCCCGGATGCGGGTCGAGTGCTCGCAGACCCGACCTCGGGGCTGACCGGTATCGGGTGGCTGCACGCGGCCCGACCCGGCCCCGCGACCGTGCCCCGTCCGTCGGAGACGCAACGGCAGCGCGAAACGCCCGGGCCCGGCAGGAACGGGCTGCCCGCCGGAGCGCGCACAACCCGAGCAGTCGCCCCCCAAACGTACCGACACGACTCACCTCCCAAACACGTGAGATTGCTAGTTTCTACTCGCTAGCTTGCTATCCAGATCGTTGAGGACGTGACCCTCGTCTCCATCCCAAAAGAAACACAAACAACGGAGTATCTCACGCTTGCTTCGAACATCGCAGCAGTACGAGGCCGTCAGAGATGCTCTCGAAAAACTAACTCAGCAGACGTCGTCCAACTCTCACCACGTGATCTCAAATCGTGCGCCACCTTCAGAACCCGTTGTAACGGCAATATCCCAACCATGGCCCTCGACAATTTGAGAGACGATCGAGAGCCCATAGCCAGTTCCGTCAGCAGTTGTCGAATATCCATGGGTAAATATCTCTGACTGAATCGGCTCAGCGATTCCGGGGCCATCATCTTCGATATAGAGTCCCGTATCGTCAAGGAGGCTTCCAACAGTCACAGTCGCCCCAGCACCAGCATGTTCAACGGCATTGCGGAACAAGTTCTCTAGTAGATCCTGAAAACGACTCTTATCCGCGGCGATCACTCCGAGATCATCGTCTAGTTGGAGCGTCGCTTGCTGTGTCTCAACGCTACTCCACGACGCATGGAGACACTCACGGATATCAACCGATTCGGTCTCACCAACGACTTCGCCTCTTTTTGAGAGGGCAAGAATGTCGCTGACGAGATCATCGATTCGAGTGAGTGATGCTAAGACCCGCTCTAATTCAGGACTCTCGGACTGTTCATGGGCGATCTCAGTGTATCCGTACGCGATCGAGAGTGGGTTCCGAATATCATGTGTTAAGATGTCGGCGAACTCATTCAGCCGGTCCTTCTGCTCTTGAAGTTGGGACTCTCGCTGTCGCTGCTCGGTGATATCCCGAATGATGCCAGTAAAATACTGTTCACCATTGTGTTCGTGTTCACGAAGGCTGATAAGCGTCGGAACCTCGTGTCCGTCCTTGTGCAACGCCGGGAGCTCGATACCATCCCAGTCGATATTGCGCTCTCCTGTCGCCACATACGAGGCTAATGCAGCCACGTGGACTGGTTCTAAGCGCTCTGGGAAGATTTTCATCTTTGAACTCCCAATTAACTCAGCGGGTGCATAGCCGAGGATGTCTTCAACGGCTGGATTGGCATACACGATGTTGCTGTCCGAGTCGATCGTCAACATCCCTTCGGCTGCATTTTCGACAAGTGTCTGGTAGAAATCATCAGCGGAAATTGGTGGTGGCTGAGCGTCCTTCATATAAGATCACTATTACTAGTCAGTAGTTATGGGTTCTTCAGGATGTTGCTGCGAGACAGACTATTTCTCAGTTGAGGGTTGATTACGATCCGACTCCGGAGTGAAAGGGGAAAAGGGAACCTTCTGACGTGTATCAGACCAGGCACCCTGAGACACACCACTGCTGGTGAGTGAGAGGCACTCAGCACGAGTCTGGTCGTTCACGAGTGTATGTGATTTATCTGTCAGGGCTATGCCTGAGATCTCGATAGGAGAAGTTCACCACTCGAGTTGCGACGGTTACGTCTCACCAAGTGCGATCACAGTCCCGTCTGACCCAGGGAGGAAGATCGCCTCAGGAGTCACAATTGGGCGGCCAGCACCTTCTAGTGACGCTGTCCATTGTTCTTCTCCGGTTTCTCGTGATAGGGCGATAAGTTGCTCCTCGCTCGGGATGAGCACAGTACTGCCGGTTACAGTCGGTGTTCCAACCTGCTTTCTGGTCGGTTCGTATCCCCAGGATTCCTCTCCGCTCCAGTCAATCGCATAGAGTGTGTTCCCGGCGGATACGTACACATGCTGGTCATCGACTGCGATCGGTCGCACCCGTCCATCAACGACGTTGAATGACCACTGACGCGTCCCATCAGTATGGAATGCGGTAACGAGATGATGACTCTGCACGATAACGCCCTTTGGATGTGCGACTGGGCCACCAGTCACGGCCTGTGTAGATTCTTTCCACTGTGTCTCCCCTGTTGTGGCGTCGAGTGCGACCACGCCAGTTTTCCCCGACTGGGAGCCGAGATAGAGCGTCTCATCTAGGGCGGCAGCTGGTTCCGTGAACGTTCGTCCACCAGTATCAGCATCTACGTGTTGGGACCACCGTACAGAACCCTCCGATATCGATAGTGCGTGGACGCGACCGCGCCAGTCGGGCACGTAGACGAAACCGCTTGCAATCGTCGGTGCGGCAGTGAGTCTGGCGTCAATATCAACGAGCCAGTCCTCGTCACCGTATCGTGTTTGGAAGCAGACGATTCGTCCCTGTTCAAGCGCTCGCTGTGCAGTCACTACGATATGATCACCACCCACGGCAGGTGGTGCGTTCGGCTCCGACCGAAGCGGCACTTGCCACCGTTCGTCACCCGTTGCTGCGGACAGCGCATGGATTCGATATCGGTGACGTGCCGTGTCGGAGATCCCGTCGACAGGGACATACAGTTGCCCATTGGAGACAGCAGGCGTTCCAGCTGCCCGGGTCTGATCAAGTTCACTAATCCAGACTGTCTCCGGATCAGTCGGACCCGCAGCAATACGTCGGGTGTGACCGACGTTTCGACCGACCATCGTCCACTCCCCTGTGATGTCGCCAAGGTCTCCCGAGGGAGGTGACTGCGAGAGACAGCCAGTAAGAGCGATACATGATGCTCCAATCGTTGTGAGCACTTGGCGACGTGTATGAGAGGGCATAGTGACTGGATTACGCAGCAGATACGTAAATTCCGGGGAGCTGGGTAAATTCGGTTCGTGCTGTTCTATCTCCCAATCGGCTCCGGGGAACTGAGGTCCGCGTGGAGGACTTCGCTGTCCCGAACGACGTATCGCTTCGCCAGCACGGGGAAGCGGCACTTCGTGAACCTCGCTGTCTGGATATCGAGTTCCTCGTCGACTTCGAGATGGTCGGCAAGTTCTCGCAAGAATTCGTGAGTCACAATGCCGCTCTCGTAGTCCGGGAGACCGTTCTCGCGCGCGTCGTACACTTCGAAGTCGTCGTATCCCAGATGGTGAGCTCTCCGTCTTCGGTAACCTCCCAGTTGAGCGTCCCGAAGCAGTAGCTCTCACAGAGCTCGCGGACTGCCTGTGGATCCGATACGATCGCGCCGGTCGACGTCGTCGCAGCTTGCAGTGTGGCCATATCTGGATTTCACGGGGTCGCCCCCGCACCCCTCTTGGGGGCGATAAACAGACGCGAGAAGCCCCTCGCTTGGCGTGGTCAGGGACTCTAGTCAGGAGTCTGCGTGGGCGTCCGCCCCGGCTCCGTCGCCCGGCCACATGAGAAAGCTCACCTCTTCCAAGAGATCTCTCGCGTTCTCGACTCGCTCTCGATCCGCCTCGTCCAACCGGTCGACGTCGAGCCGGTTGAGATTGCTGAGGACACGGTGCATCCGGTACCCTTGCTTGAACTGTTGGTCCATCGGAAGCGCGTCGCCGCTCGCTGGCGCGGAAAGACTCCCAACCGAGACTGGCGTCGGGGTTGGAGGAGATAAGATCTTAACCAACGAAACTCGGTGATACCCGCAGGCTGTTGGTTAATCAATACCCAGTACTAGTGCTACTCGAGACTAGGGCCGTAGCGATCAGAGCCACACACCCGGCACTTCCAGATCGGCTGTCCCGTCCACGCCTCATCCGGGGTCGACTCGTGGGCCTTGAACCGATACTTCGTGAACCCCGGTCGGTTAACTAGATCAGCGAGCAGGCCGCGCCGCCTGGAGCACGACCAACGAGGAGCACCAGGCGCTCGTCGAC
>NZ_JBZRPK010000544.1:0-6956 GCF_058382125.1 Haloferax sp. s1 | reverse complement strand
GCCCTGGAGCGACGCCATTGTGTCCTCGATATCAGACAGCCGAGACCGACAGAACCCGAGCTTGATTCGACGGCGTAAGCGACGAATCATCGCTGAACCTCCAAGACGACAGTCCACGAGTCAATCCCAAACAGACCGAACGTATCGCACACCCAGAGCGCGAACCGGTCACTCGGCAGTAGTCGGCCCACACGCACACGAGACACGGACCAGTCGACTACCGAAAGCTCTGGGAACAACCAGTCACCATCCTTGAGGAATTCTACTGGGTGCATCTGGCGCGTGTGATCGAGCCGAGCCGATGATGGATTGTTTGGGTACGGTGCGACGATCTCCAAACGACCACCCGGCGCGAGTACTCGAATTGCTTCCTTCATCGCCTCGACTGGATCGACCAAGTGCTCGAGAACATTATCGAGAAGGATACGCTCTGCCGAGTCATCCGGCCATGGCCATGGCGTCTCGTTGAGATCGTGCATCTCGTCAGGCTCAACAACGTCGCCTCGAACGCCCATCTCTCCAGGACGGTAATCGACGTTGAGCCACCCCTGTTTGATGTCGTCACCACACCCGAGGTTGAGCTTTAGCGGCGATGCGACTCGATTGCTCATCGTACACCTCCCAAGGACCCCGTGAGCGGCGCGCCCGCCGGGCGTACACGCGAAGAAACGCCGAAGGACTGCCGAAGACGACGACCCGGTGAACCGCTACTTGCGTATCTCAACTTAATATAAACACAAGGGTGTGTGGGGGTGGGTGGGTGTCCCGAAACTCTACATGACATCGAGGTCCGCCTCCCTAACCACGTATTTCTTGATTTGTTTCGACTCTGCTTCGCTCACGCCGTAGTCCATCTTCAAAATGTCTCGGTCGAAGTACTCGCCACCCGACGCTTCACTGATGTACTCATCGACGCGCTCATCGGCGAGAATCTCTTTCGCTACCTCCACCGGCGACAGTTGTTCAGCCTCGGCTTCCTTCGACTCGGCACGCACTCGTTCGAGGAGGTCGTCGATCAGATCGTCCGTATACTCTCCCTTCGTCGCCTCGTACTTCTCAACGAGTTCAGGCGACGGAAGACGGAACTTCATCCACTTGTGCCGACGCAGGACACCATCGTCGCCGATCATCCGATGGTACTTCTTGTACATCTTCCCCGTCTCGTTGTTCGTCTGGATGTACTTCCACCGGGCCTTGCTGATACCCGCCTGCTCGTCTTTCCCGACCATGATACCGAGGTGGTGAAAGCGGCGTTGGACGTGCGAATCGACGAGGTCGAAGTCCGGCGCGGTCATAATCGCACCGTGGTTACGGTGCCGCCACGTCTGCGTTAGAGCGTCGAGCACCTGATTCGCAACCGTGTACCAATTTCGGTTCCCGGCCGCGACGCCCGCCTCTTCGAGAACGAGAATCGAACCCTCCGGAAGGTCCGACGCCGCCAGTTCGAGGAACTCTTCGACCGAGTACGTGACTCGATCCGGGCCGAAGTTCGGGTCGAGAGCCTCCGCGAGTCGGAGTGCGGCGTAGGACTTCCCGTCCCCCGTCTCACCGGCCAAGAAGCACATCCAGTTTTCGTTGTAGACGTTCATCCGCGGCCACACTTTCCGACGGAGAATCAGGTTGTTCCGAACTGGCTCGGGCATCTCCGAGTAGTAGCTCGTGAGGTTCTTCGGAGCAGTCTGGGCCGCCATTCGGTCGATGATCTCCGGCTCGGCCTCCGAACTCATACCGTCTCACCTGCCGCGTCCTGCAGTTCGATAGACGGTGCGAAACCGAGTTTCGTCGCCGCGTCGTCGAGCACGCCTGCGATATCCACGAGAATCGACGCATCGAGCACCAACTGTCGAGAAACGGTCTCTTCACGCTCACCGCGCATGTCGCTTACCGAGACGACTTCCGATTCCGTGGCAGTCTCGACGTCTTCCAGGATGCCCAACCCACGATACGGAATCTGGTCGGTGATCGGCTTCTCGACCTCCACTAACTCACCGTCGTCGGACTCTTCGAGTACGGTCTCAGTATCGACGACTGCAGTTCTTGTCCACTCCTCTGAGAGTTCGACAGAGGACCACCAGTCCTTGATGAGTCCCTCAGTCCGAAGCGGTCGAAGTGCGTAATAGTACGCGATAATGGCCTCCTGAAGCTCTTGTCTCCATGCTCGAGGGACACCATCGTACATCAGCCGAACACGAGTGACTTTCGAGCGGGCTTCGTGGACGTCAACTTGGGCTTCTTCGATGAGCCGTTCGCGCATCGTCTTCTGCGGTGGCCCGTCGTTTCTAGAACTCATCTGCATCCTCCCGAGTGATGACGATTGCATCAGGGAACGTCCGAACACGGACGCGGTCGCCTCGTGAGAGACCGAACCAGTCGACCGCGTCGACTGGCGCGTTGATGTACAGCCCCCCGTTGTTTGCGATGACGCTCCGAGTTTCGGCGTTCAGCGCGCTCTCGTCGAGACTCGACACGTCAATGTGCTCCCGAATGAGCGCTTTTAGCCGGACGCTCTTTCTGTGCCCGAAGTTCACCACCGGCGACAGTCGCTCGCCATCTGTCTTGCCCGGATGGGTGGATGTCTGGGATGACATACAGTCAGGGAGACTAGCCTATTGTATGTATAATATTGGGTGGCCATATGGCCCACCATATGGTTCTTCAGCCCTTCTAACCACTATTTTCATTATTAGGTAAAGTGAAATTATATACTGTAGCATCACATGGTCGGAAGTATGTCTGCATGTGCAACCGCAGGCGTCGGAGGGCTGGAACGACCGGCTTCTCAGACCGACCTCGAAGTCACACCAGTTGACAGTGCCGAACAGACCGAAGACGTGTTCGACCGTGCCGTCCTCGAGCACGCGGGAACAGAGATGGGGACTGCCATCGCCCGGGGCGTCGCGATGGCCAACAAGCTCGGAGCCGAATCCCGAGACCTCTCCGAAGAGACCACTATCACCGCGAAAATCGGTGGTTCGGTCATGGTTGTCGCCCGTGGTATTATCGTCGCCGTCGTCGCCCTCATCGTCCTCGGTGCACTCTACTCCACGCAAATTGTCGCCAACCCCGACAACCCGAACCAGTGGACAAACATGACTGACACCTTCGCCAACTACGGGACAACCGCGTTCACGCTCATCGGTGTTGGACTGATCGCCGTCGGCGCAGGCGTCGCTCTCTCCTACTTCGGTGGGATGGGCAGCGGTGGCGGCCGGTAACCCAGCAACCACGACCAACTTCCTTCCGTTTACCACCCGTCTGAGCCATGAGTTCACAAATCCAAACGTTCGCCGCAATCCTCATCATCGGCGTTGTCGCCGTCGTCGGCCTCTCAGCCGCTTACTCTGAGAGTGGTGTCGTCGCCACCACGAGCGAAGACATCACGCTCTCGGACGCCGGGAGCTACGTCGATGAGCGAGACGCCTTCGAGTACGGCGACAACGAAACCGTCGTCCACAACGGCACGACCCTCACCCAAGGAACTGACTACAGCTGGAACACCTCGACAGGTGAACTGACTCGACTCTCAGGGTCAAGCGCACCCGATGGGTCCACAGTCACCATCGACTACGCGTTCGAGATGCCCAGCCAGACAACCAAAGATATCCAAACGACCGTCTCTGCCGCCAGTTTCGCTCTCCCCTACATCGTCCTCTTCCTCGCACTTGCTGCCATCTGGGGGTGGCTCTCGTGAGTCTCCTCGTCTCTCAATCTCACGCGCTATTCGCGTTTGGGACGCTCTCGCTGCTCGTCACGCTCGTCGTAGACCAGCACCGGAATGTCGGTCTGTTCGCGCTTCTCGGCGCATTCGCGTGGGGAATTCTCGCGTATCGCGCCGGTGCTCTCGACCTCGTGACTGAAACTGGCGCGACGACGACTATTGTTAGTCCCGAGATACAGCTATTCGGTCTCGCGGGGACGCTGACCTCTCTAATCGTGCTCTACGGTGCGGTTATCACCCGCACTGAAAACACCGAGGTGACTCAATAATGCCAAACGAAGATAAACGCCACCAGCACCGCCAGCAGGAACTCCAAGAGCGCGCCGCGAGCGACCTCGAACGCACTGCCGCACAACGTGCGTCGAGTGAAGGCCCGGCGATGGACGTCCTCGCCGAGATGGATGCCGACGAACTCTGGGAGAACCTCACCGGCGTCGACGTCGAATCCTCCGAATACGAGTCCATCGTCTCGGTGCTCAAGCCCTATCTGTCGTCCGGCGAGATGCTCGCCAACCACGGCGACGACTACTACGACGACCGGAAACGACGTCTCCTCAACGAGAACCTCGCCGACCGCATCATCCTCGGCCGCGAGTACAACGACCTCTGTACCGGCGTCTTCCGCGAGGTCGCGCAAGATGTCGATGGCGACAATTTCGACGGCCAACGCCGCGACTGGTCGCCCGCAGAGAAAGAAGCCATCCGCGTTATCCTCGAGGAACTCCGAACCGACCGGCAGTCGCTCGGTGACGGGACACTCCTCCGCGCCATCATGGAGACTCACGTCTCCACGGAACGACGCGGCGCTGAACAGCCATCGAAGAGCGGTGGCCTCAGTTCTCTCCTCCCCTGGAAGTGACCACTCATGACTGACAACGACCCACTCGACCCAACAGACGACCCGACCAGTACCGACGACGAACAGACCAGTTTCCGAGCACGACTCGACGAGACGTTCGCTGGTACAGCCGAGACTGGAAAGAAGCTCGGCGAAAGCTCCGGGAAAGTGACAGCGATGGCTCTCAAGGGCCTTCTCTCGTTGGTTGCGATCCCGCTGTACCTCGTTCTCCGTATCGTTCCGAAGAGCCACAAACTCGGTGAAGCTCTCGTTGACGCTGGCTACAAGACGATGCTCAAAACCACCGGTGCGGACACCATTGTCAACACGATCTACGGCGACGGTGTCGTCAAGCCCATCGCTGGGTCGTGGCACTCCGACGAACACGAGTTCCAGACTACTGACGGTCAAGCGTACAAAGCCGACCGCCTCGGCTTCCCCTACCGTCAGAACGGCAAATACTCGATGGTCTGGGCACTCCGCGAAGGTCGCGAAATCACCGACCCGCTTGAGGCCTACATGGGTGCTCAACGGCGTCTCGGTAACTACGACGAGCATCTTCGGACCGATGGGAGTGGCAAGGATGTTGCCATCCACGCTGAGACTGACAGATACGAGGGACGTGCGCTCTCGTTCCGCGATGGCTGGAGACTCTTCGGTAGCAAGGTCACCCAGCAAGACATGAAGCGACAGGAGACGCGCGGCAAACTCGCCGAACTCGACTGGAGCACCCGACAGCAACTCTACTTAGTGCTCATCTTCGCCGGTGGCCTCGCACTCGGAATGTTCGGTCCCGCGCTCGCAACGTCCATCGCTGGCGGCGGTGGAGGCGGCGGCATCGGTGGTGGAATCAGTCTCCCGCTCTTCGTCAGCGCCCTTCCGGGGGTGTTCTGAATGTCGGGCCGATTCTCAGACCGCGTCTTCACGCTCTCGATGATTCTGATGCTCCTAGTCATGGACGTTGTTCAGTTCAACTTGCTTCACGACCTGGGGGCTATCGACCAAACGGGAGTTGAAGCGATCAGAACTGCACTATGGCCCAGTTCGGGACTCTTGATTGTCTGGGGGCTGAATAGTGTTCTCAGCATCGTTACCGAACTCCTCGAGCGGACCTACGGCCGGAGACCAGAGTACTGGCTCATCTTCGCGGTCACCACTCTTGGAGTGGCCTCCACTGTCTTCATTTCGCTGCCACCACTGTACAACTTGTTCGAAGCGTTTAGACTCGGAATCGCACTCGGGATGATCGCTGGAATCCCAGTCGCTACTGCGACGCCACAGTGGGATACGTGGACCACCACTCTCGCACGTCGCCTCAGCGATGATACCGAAGACACCGAAGAGGTGATCTAAATGGGACTTCCCGGTGATGTCGGTGATTCCTCGCCCGAAGATCGAGAGGCTGCCAGAGAGTACGAGGAGAACGTTCGCGACGCGCGTAACGAGAGCCGTAACAACGATAGTGACGACGATGGTGGAAGTTCATCGCGAGACTCCTCTTCGTCATCTGACTCAACATCTCAAGACACCAGTCGAGAGGCAGACCGCGAGGCCATCGAGCAATATAAACAGCAGGTCAGGGAGGCCAAGCGCCAGAAGGAACAGAACTCCAACGACGACGAGTCGAAAGACAAGCAAGACTCGACGTCGTCCGACTCGTCTCCGCAATCGAGTCGTGAGCGGGACCGCGAGGTGATTGACCAATATAAAGACCAAGTCAGGGAGACACAGCGTGAAAACGAGCGTCGCAACCGAGACAGAGAGCGCTCGTCACCTGAAGTCGTCAACCGGACGGGCGATATTTCGACCGATAATTCGCTTATCCAGCGGCAAATCAACAAGTACGAGCGCAGTATCGACCAACAGTACGGCGACCGTCTCGGAAACGACGACTACCAATACGTCGTAAAAGACTCCGGGCAGGTCGAAGTCAGACTGACCGACTCGGGGAAGGATAGGCTTCAGGACAGCCGTGAACTCGATACTGTCGAACAACGCGCTCGGAGTAGTGTCGACGGGAGAGTCAAACGGGTCGAAGTCAACGAAACATTTGAAGACGGCTACACTGCCACGGTCTACACCGCAGACGGGCGTGAAATCGAACAGCAGTATTCGTTCTCTCAGGACGCATCAGAGAAGTTCGTAGAACGTGCCCGCGAACGCCGACCAACGAATCATACGGGGTCGTTCATCGACACTAACCGCGAGGGAGAAGGAGTCGTGCGGGTGGCCGGTTCGGAACAGCTTGAGCGCCAGCGCGATGCGCTTGAAGGGATTGGAAGTAGTGAACGTGAGCAAGCGCGGGACCGAATCGCCGAGAAGGCCGGTGTTGATCCTGAGTATCTCGACCACGTCGATCTTACTGAAGACGACCGAGCGTCCGTGCCTGTGACACCGGAA
>NZ_JBZRPK010000545.1:0-6960 GCF_058382125.1 Haloferax sp. s1 | reverse complement strand
TGGTAGAATATATCACGCATGGTTCACGCGTTCATCATGGTGAAGACCGGCGCTGGGGAATCCGAACAGTTGCTCGGTCCCATCCGCGACTTCGACGCGGTGGCCGAGGCACACATCGTCGCCGGTGCGTACGACGTTATCGCCGAGGTCGACACCGACGCAGTGTACGAGGTGCTGAAGACGGCATCGAGTCGAATTCAAGGGTTAGAAGGTGTCGCCGACACGAAGACGTATATATCGCTCGACGACTGAGGTGGCGACACAGCGGGCTGCAGTGTTGATGTGGCAAGCTACGGTACCGACGCAGCAGCCCACGGTACTGACGCGGCGGGTTACGGTGCCATCGCAACGGCACCAGCCGCACCAATCCAGTTATGCAGCGTTCGTCGTCTAGCCTTAGCGCTCGATATCGAACGGGCCGTGTTCTTCGATAAACTCGACGTGTTCCTCGCGCTGGCGGGCGAGTTCAGGCGGCAATTCCTCGTAGATGTGACCGAATAGCTCCTCGGTTCCGGGTTCGGGAGTCTCTTCGGCTATCTCGATGGCCTCGCGTAGCTCCTCGTTGGCTTCCTCGTACATCGATTCGATGAGGTCGTCATCGGCGATGTCATGCTCACGGCAGAACTCCTCGAAGCGTTCGACCGGGTCACGGGTCCGCCACTCCGGAAGGTCCGGGTCGTCGTCGCGGTACCGCGAGGGGTCGTCCGCAGTCGTGTGTGGCCCCTGTCGGTAGGTCAGGCTCTCGATGAGCACTGGCTCGCCGTTGCGTGCCTTCTCCAGTCCTTTCTCGACGGCTCCCCTGACTGCGAGCGGGTCGTTACCGTCAACCTGCATTCCTTCGATGCCGTAGGCCTCAGCCTTCGCAGCGATGGACTCGCTTGCTGTCTGTCGGTCGCGGGGGAGCGAAATCGCCCACCCGTTGTTCTCACAGAAGAAGACGACAGGTGCGTCGAAGACACCGGCGAAGTTGAGCCCTTCGTGGAAGTCGCCTTCGGACGTCGCGCCGTCGCCGAAGCAGGCCAGCGCCGCGTAGTCGTCGTCGCGGTAGTCCGCGGCCATACCGACGCCCGCGGCGTGGGGAATTTGGCTGGCGATTGGGACCGCCTGTGGAAACACCGGCACGTCGTGGTCGGAGGTGTACTCGGCGTGACCGCGGCGGAAGAGAAGCAGGTCACTCGGGGGGACCCCACGGGCGATTTGGAAGGCGTTGGACCGATAGGTCGGCAAGAGCACGTCGTCCTCGCGCATTGCGTGGGCTGCTCCGATTTGTGATGCTTCCTGTCCATGGAACGGCGGGTAGCCGCTCATCCAGCCGCGTCGCTGGAGAGCAAGTGCACGCTCGTCGAACCGTCGCGCTCGAATCATGTCGCGGAGGGCGGTGCGAGCATCCTCGGCGGTGAATCCCGTTCCGTCCAACCCGCGCTCTGCGATGAGTCGATGCATAGCGGTCAGTCACGGTCCTTCGTGATAAACGTCTGCGGTTCGCATACTCCAGTGGGGATGTACTCCAGTCGAGTTATTATTGTTCCGTGGGCGCACGGGACGGCCACCGAGAGCGACAGGCCAAAGACCACCGCCACCGTAGGCGGGATATGGTCTCGGTGGTCAACCTCGTGCTCATGGGAGTGGTCATTATCCTCCACACCCTCATCGCGGCGGTCATGACGCGCTTCTTCCGCCTCCGACTGAAGACGCAGTGGGGGTACATACTGTATGCGCTGTTTCTCATCCCACTCGTGCTGTTCGTCTCGACGCTGGTATTCTCCGGGGTGCTCGGTATCGGTGTGGACCTCGGCAGTGCCACGGCCGCGTTCGGCGTGATGATTGGCATGCCGCTAGCGCTCGGATTCACTATCGACACGCTGTACGTCCCGCCGCCGGAAGAGTTCGAGAACCTCCCCGAATCGCAGTAGCGAAGGTAAGTCCGTAGAGACGACCGACACGTCGTCTCTGACTGGACTGCTCAGTTTGAGCCTCTTCCTTCGAACGTTTATAGCGGGCAAGTTTATGTGGCGGATGTGGTTTGTTTCACTCACCCGGTCAGTGTGTGCACGGACTGTTCTCCATAAGGTATTTGATAGGTCATGTAGATTTCAAAAACGCTTACCACGAATGTCTGTGTGTAATACTACCGTGGGAAAGGATGCATTATGCTTATTGGGAAGCGGTGTACAACATGCCACGATAGCATCGAGACGGACGAGTACGTGTACTGTGATGCGTGTGGGAGGACGATTCACAAACGCTGTGCAGAATACGAGATGGCCTTCGAATGCCCAGAGTGTGCGACCGACCTCGAAATCGGAGTCGTGGAGTTCTGACGGGTGTTACCCGTGTCACTTCCACTCTGGGTCCGCGTCGTTAGTTTTGCTGAAGGGTTTGAGAACGACACCGCCGACCTACATCGAACGGATGTGAGAACGGCTCTATGACGCCGTCGCGTTGTTTTCGAGACAGTATTTGAGTGTCGCTCAGTTCGCGTCGAGAATCTCTTCGAGCGCCGACTCGACGGCATCGAGTACGTCTTCCGGCGGCTGCGTCGCGTCGACGCGGACGAACCGCTCCGGTTCGGCGTCGATGAGTCGCTCGTAGTTCGCCCGCACGTCCGCGAGGTACGCTGCCTGCTCGAACTTATTCGTCGACCCACTTCGGGCGGCCGCCGTCTCGGGGTCCACATCGAGGTAGATGGTCTTGTCCGGCGGACGCGAGAACGCAGAGTGGATACCCATGATGTACTCCATCGGGCGCGTGAGGTCGCTGTCGCGGAGCGAGGCGGCCTGATAGGCGTACCGGGAGTCCGAGTAGCGGTCCGAGATGACGAGGTCTCCCTCGGCGAGCGCCGGGCGAACGACGCGCGAAAGGTGGTCGGCGTGGTCCGCGGTGAAAAGAAAGAGCGTCGCCAGCGGGTCGGCGTCGTCGTCGCCGATTGCACGGTTGACCGCATCTCCGTACCACGAATCCGACGTGGGTTCCCGAGTGAAGACTGCATCCGGATAGACATCGTGGAGCGCCTCCCAGACGGTGGTCTTGCCGCTTCCGTCGAGGCCCTCAAGCGTGACGAGCATACACCCATAGATTCGGCGCTGCGGAAAAAGCACCCCGAACTGCCGCAACGATAATGTCAATTCAGAATTATCTATGCGTGTGCCATCCGCTTACGGACAGCCAGATACCCTCCTCCCGACCGAACAGTCCTACAGTATCGTCCGCTTCGACGAGAGCGTTCCACCTGACCACGAATTGTTCGCAACGAAACTGGCGGAAGTGGACGACCTCGATGAGTCTCCGGACGAATGGAAGCGCTCGAACGAAGAACTCGTCGTATACGACGAAGTCGGTCGAATCATCAAGCGAACCGACGGTCCGGCTGCCCCGTCGGTATTATTCTAAGTTTCCGTCCTTCGTGTCTAGTTATCTCTCAGAGAGACAGTATGACACTCATAGAGACAGTCATTGACACCAAATTGTTTCCGAGTGAAATCGATTTTACTTCCCCGTTAGCTTTACCCTGATTCCGCCGAATATTACGGTATGAACGTCCTTGTTGTCGGTGGAACTGGATTTATCGGAAGCCACCTCTGCCGCGAATTACACTCGCGAGGACACGACGTGACCGCGATGTCACGGAGTCCAAGCGGGGCAGACCTTCCGGACGGTGTCGAAACGGCAACTGGTGACGTTACGGACTACAACTCCATGACGGACGAGTTCGAGGGGCAGGATGCCGTGGTAAATCTCGTCGCCCTCTCGCCGTTGTTCGAGCCAAAGGGAGGCAACCGGATGCACGATATCGTCCACTGGCAAGGGACCGAAAACGTCGTGAAGGCCGCCGAGTCCCACGACGTTCCCCGCGTCGTTCAGATGAGTGCTCTCGGTGCCGACCCCGAGGGTGACACGGCGTACATCCGCTCGAAAGGGAAAGCAGAGCGGGCGGTTAAGTCGTCGGGCCTCGACTGGGTCATCTTCCGACCGTCCGTCGTCTTCGGTGACGGCGGTGAGTTCGTCTCGTTCACCAAGCGTCTCAAAGGGATGTTCGCCCCCGGCGTTCCCCTCTATCCACTCCCCGGAAACGGGAAGACGCGCTTCCAACCCATCTGGGTCGGCGACCTCGCCCCGATGCTCGCGGGCGCCGTGGAGGGAGATGAACACGTCGGCGAGACGTACACTATTGGCGGCCCAGAAAATCTCACACTCCGCGAGATTACGGAGATGGTCTACGATGCCGAAGGGAAATCTATCACCATCGTCCCCCTCCCCATGGCCCTCGCTGGCATCGGATTGACGGTCCTTGGCGCGGTTCCAGGGTTCCCGATGGGGAAAGACCAGTATCGCTCGCTCCAGTTCGACAACACGACGGACACAAACGATTGTACTGTGTTCGGCGTCGACACGTCTTCGATGAAGACACTCGGGACGTATCTGTCCGAACGAAACTGACAATTAAAAAATCCACCCTAGCAACATATCTCGGTCTGAACAACAGCAGAATCTGCCGCATTCATCGCTCTATGAACGATAATGTGTGCTTAACACCGCTTCGGCGGGTCCTATTTTTCCGCATAATCTGACGTTTGTCATACACTTACCATCACAACGCTTATGTCCGCGTTCGTACTGCCATTCACGCAATGGCGAGGGGACCGAACCTATGAAGCTCGCAATGATCGGATTCGGGCAAGCCGGGGGAAAAGTAGTCGACAAATTTGTCGAGTACGACCGTGAACGCAACGCTGGAATCGTCCGCGCTGCGGTCGCAGTGAACTCAGCGAAAGCCGACTTGCTCGGATTGAAGAACATCCCGAAGGACCAGCGCGTCCTCATCGGCCAGTCCCGCGTGAAGGGACATGGTGTCGGTGCGGACAACGAACTCGGTGCCGAAATCGCCGAGGAGGACATCGACGAGGTACAGGGAGCTATCGACAGCATCCCCGTCCACGAAGTCGACGCCTTCCTCGTCGTCTCCGGTCTCGGTGGCGGTACCGGGTCCGGCGGCGCGCCGGTCCTCGCAAAACATCTCAAACGTATCTACACTGAGCCTGTCTACGGTCTCGGCATCCTGCCGGGGTCCGACGAGGGTGGTATCTACACCCTGAACGCCGCACGCTCCTTCCAGACGTTCGTCCGCGAGGTTGACAACCTTCTCGTGTTCGACAACGACGCCTGGCGGAAGACCGGTGAGTCGGTGCAGGGTGGCTACGACGAGATTAACGAAGAGATTGTCAACCGCTTCGGCGTGCTCTTCGGCGCTGGCGAAGTCCAAGACGGACAGGAAGTCGCAGAGTCCGTCGTCGACTCGTCGGAGATTATCAACACGCTCGCCGGCGGCGGCGTTTCGACCGTCGGCTACGCTTCCGAGGGCGTTGAGCCTCGGAAGCAGAAGGGTGGCGGCCTCCTGTCGCGGCTCACTGGCAGTGAGGAACCCGACGACAATCTCGATACTGCACACACTACGAACCGCATCACCAGCCTCGTGCGCAAAGCCGCACTCGGCCGCCTCACACTCCCGTGTGAGATTGAAGGCGCAGAGCGCGCGCTGCTCGTTCTCGCTGGTCCGCCGGAGCATCTGAACCGGAAAGGCATAGAGCGCGGGCGGAAATGGATCGAGGAGCAGACCGGTTCCATGGAAGTTCGCGGCGGCGACTACCCGATTCCGGGCGCAGGGAAGGTGGCTGGTGTCATCCTCCTCTCGGGCGTGACGAACGTCCCGCGCATCAAGGAGCTACAGCAGGTTGCCATCGAAGCGCAGGACAACATCGAAGAGATTAGACAGGAGAGCGATTCCAATCTGGAGAACCTCATAAACGATGACGAGGACGAACTGGAGTCGCTTTTCTAAGCTGGCGCTCGCGCTCGTCGTGCTCCTGTCGGTCACCGCGATTCCGGCAGGTGCCGTGAGCGTTGCGTCTAAGGACGTACCCGAGGAGGAGGAAGTCGGGTCGAAGGTGACCACATCGGTCACACTCGACGAACTCTACAAGGACCCACAACTCGAATCGTGGACGCTTGCAGGTGAGACCGAACTCGAAGACGTGACGTGGACCGTCACGTACTACGACCAAACGGGCGCGAAGGTCGACCAGCAGTCCTTCGACGGGCAGAACTTCAGCGGCGCGCAGGTCGCTGCAAACGACGGCACGAGCGAAGTTGAGGTCTCCGTGACTGGAACGACGCCTGCGGTCGAGGAGTACTCCTACGACCCCGAACAGTCGTTCACGCTCATCTCGCTCGACCAGACCCGCGAGGGCGGCTCCAGTAACGATATCGACACGTGGACGGCTCACCACTACACGCAGGAAAGCGCTGCCACACGCGACAAACTCGACAGTGCGCAGACAGCCATCTCGGCTGCCAGTGGTGCCAACACGAAAGACGCACAGAACCAGTTCGACAACGCAGTCGAAGCGTTCGAAGGGGGCGAGTTCGGACTTGCGTCGAACCTCGCCGAGGACGCAAAGACGAAAGCGAACAAGGCGAAGCAGTCGAGTCAGACGACGCAACTGCTCATCTACGCCGCGGGCGGTCTCGTAGTCATCGCCCTCATCGTCGGTGGATTCCTCTACTGGCGGTCACAGCAGAGCACGTACGACAAGCTGGGCTGATTCTCAGTGCGAGTCGTCGTACCGTTCGGGGGACGCGCCCCGAAGACACGACTCGCTTCATTTTTCGATGCCGACGAGCGACGCGACTTCGCCAGCGCGATGCTCCGGGACGTGCTCGACGCCGTCACGGACGCCGGCGGCGACCCATCGGTGGTCGCAGACACCCGCGTCGACGTCGATGCACCCGTCACGGTCGACGACCGACCGCTTTCCGCTGTCGTCGAAGACGAACTCGGAAGTGACGAGCCTGTAGCCGTTGTCATGGCCGACCTCGCGCTCGCGACACCGGCGGCACTTACCCGCCTGTTCGCAACCGACGGCGACGTGGTCGCTGCCCCCGGTCTCGGTGGAGGGACGAACG
>NZ_JBZRPK010000546.1:0-6996 GCF_058382125.1 Haloferax sp. s1 | reverse complement strand
CTCGTATATCGATGACACTCAGTTCCAGAAGATTGTCGAGACGGCACAGGACCACGACACGCTGAGTCAACTACGTGCCGTCGAAAACGGGAATTTCGTCCGGACTGGCGGCCAATACATGGGACCGATTATCGACCTCTTCTCGGCGGAGGCGCTCGCCAAACAGCTGTATCCCGAAGAGTACGGTGAGTGGCCTGGTTCGATTCAGGATGTTCCCGAAGAGGAGCAGCTGTTCGACCGCCAGCGGGTCGCGGACATCATCAACGGCGACGTCTAATCCAGAAACGCATACAGGCTCCGACACTCATTACCTACGCACTCCCATGGCTATTTTCGGGAGCTATCTGAATCCAGCCTCGTATGCAGTAGACCATTCCTCTCAGAATCAGCAGGGAGAACTATTCTGTGATACACTCCCAACCGAACAGTAATCAGTAGCCGTCATTTTCAAATCCCGCCAAGCCTCCACACGGCTTCGCCGGACCGGGGCGTTCAAACGCTCGGCCGTCGCACATCACCCCATGAGCGACCACGACGACGCCCACGACGGCGGGCACGAGGAGTCCCACGGCGACGAGGGACACGACGATACCAACGAGGAGGGCGGCTACGAGATGCCGCACCGAGAGGAGTTCCAGCACGACCCGTTAGGCCACGCCGAGGTTCACGGCGGCATGACCGTCGGCGAACTCGTCGAGCAGTACGGCCACGCCGGAATCGGCGCGGCCGACGTTCACGAGGCGGCCGACATCTACGCCGAGATGCTGGCCGACGAGGACTGCACCGTCTTCATGTCGCTCGCCGGCGCGATGGTTCCCACGGGCATGCGTAAGGTCGTCTCCGACCTCATCCGTGACGGCTACGTCGACGCGCTCGTGACGACGGGCGCGAACTTGACCCACGACGCCATCGAAGCTATCGGCGGCAAGCACCACCACGGGTGTGAGAGCCACGACGAAAAGACCCACCGCGAGCACGACGAGACGCTCCGCGACGAGGAAGTCGACCGCATCTACAACGTCTATCTCCCGCAGGAGTACTTCGCGCTGTTCGAGTCACACCTTCGAGACGAGGTGTTCCCGCCGCTCGAAGAAGAGGGAATCGTCAGCATCGAACGCCTCTGCCGCGAACTCGGCCGCGCCAACAGCGAGGTCAACGAGCGCGAGGGAATCGAGGAAGATGCGGGCGTTGCCGCCGCGGCCTACGAGTGCGACGTCCCCATCTACTGCCCGGCAGTGCAGGACTCCGTCCTCGGCCTGCAGGCGTGGATGTACTCCCAAACCTCGTCGTTCTCGTTGGATGCGCTTTCGGACATGACGCCGCTTACGGACCTCGCGTACGACGCCGACAAGGCCGGTTGTCTCCTCGTCGGCGGCGGCGTTCCGAAGAACTTCACGCTCCAGACGATGCTCGTCACACCCGGTGCGTACGACTACGGCGTCCAGATTACGATGGACCCCGCGGCGACCGGCGGCCTCTCCGGCGCGACGCTCGATGAAGCTCGCTCGTGGGGGAAATTAGAGAAAGACGCCCGGAACACGACGGTGCTGGGCGATGCAACCATCATGCTTCCGCTTCTGGTCGCGGCAGCCCGCGAGCGACTCGACTGAGTCGTTTTCGAATTCGATATTTTCAGTTCCTTGATTCGAGGCGTTGTCACTGGATTGACTGGCAAGTTCTCAACTCCGAGAACTGCGTACTAACATCTAACAGTCGCGACTGGCATCGTCGGGATGAATGAAAGAGCCGTCGCTCGGGTCGATTATCGGAGACCGCTCCGATGTCGAACTCGCGGCCATCTTCGAGCGAATTTGGGAGGCACGAGGATACGAGGCACGGGTCAGGTTCCACGGCCCGGACGTGAACGTCGAAGCCGAGGGCGAAACACCTGAAGGGGCGCACCGTGAGATTCGTATCTGGGTGACGTCGACCAGAGCCATCACTGCGGACATGACGAGCGCGTTCGTCAGGACCTGCAATCGGGCAGATATCGAACCCTACGTGGCCGCGGTCGGCCACGGCCGACTCGAAGCCGACGCGTACCAACCCGGACTCGTCGTGCTCGACGCACCTTCGATTGCCGTCGAAGTCCGCGAAACCGGCGTCGAGTCCTTCGTGCACCAACTCGTCGATGAGGATGACGAATCCACCGCGACGAACTGGTTGGGCGACCCCGTCGACGCCGACGGGGAGGCGGACGAAACTGCGACCGACGAAACCGACGACGAGGAGGACGGCGAAGACGACGATGACAAGATACCCCGCCGCGAGGCCGTGAAAAAGGCCGGCACGTACGTCACCGGCGGTCTCGTGACGTACCTGATCGTCGAGAAGATATCGGACATCGTCCAACGGTCTCCGAAACTTCGGGCGGCCATCTCGCGCCGTGCGGCGTGGGTCGAATCCCACCTCCCCGAGATTAACACCCCTACGGTCGAGTGGTCGGTGCCGACTCCCCAACCGCTCTACGACGACCCAAGGCAACCCAACCGCACGACTACGTCGAGCAAGCCCACGAACGCGACGGCGATCCCCTACGAGACCCTCCGAGAAGACCCCGCGATGTACACCGGAACGGCCGTCACGTACACCGGCCGAGTCGAAGAGACGATGGAGCGAGGTGAGATACGATTTGCGACGATTGCCGTCGAGGACTCGAAAGGCCGCCTTCGCGGTGATGTGGTTGCCCGCTGGCCCGTGGGTCAGTTTTTCGACGACGATATCGGCTTTCGGCTCCTCGATACCGAGCGCGTCCGAATCTGGGGTGTCGTTTCCGGTGCAGGGTCGTTGTCTGGGAGCAGGCAGTACCCACAAATCGATGTCTCGGTGCTGGAGAAAGCGTGACTAAACTCGGTTGAGACCGATGGTGATTACTCGATTGCGGGGCGATATACGGGTGGCCGATGACGACGGCACCGTTCCGAACCGAACTAGGCACTCGGTGATGCGGAGCCCTATGAGTGCCGAGGCCGAACTATTACCGACCTATTTCGAATTGTCACTAAGGAACTTTCAAGATCGACTTAGATTGGCTTTACAGTCTCTCTGGATGGTTCATACGCTCGCCCAGCCAGAAGGATTTCTTGCTTGGCTTCCTTTACATCGTACTGACTCATCCCAAATTGCTTTGAAAATTCGTAGATGTCTGAATTATGTGCGCCATCACCATCGTCAAGCCTTTCGATTACTTTTAGCACAATTTCGCTATCTGGGACACCCTCTTTCGGGACAGATAACTCAATCCCATCATACACTACCTGTATTTCTTCTACCAATTCATCGTAAATCTCAGTGATTGTACCCACAATAAACATCAGCGTTCGACGTGCCTCCGGCTCGTTAGGCGACTCTTGAGGATGGTTCACCTCATTTCGTTTCTCTTTTAGATAATATAGGTTTGACAGCACAGGAGGTAGTTCACTAAGTTGCTGCTGAAGCGACTTATTTTCTGAATCATCACTCAAATATTCATTTATCAACTTTTCCAGAACTCTCCCCCAAGCGGCCTCCAACGAATTTCCAGTCTTCTCTTCGTGCCATACTCTCAGACAATGTTCCACAGCTCTGAGAGAAAGCATAACCGATGCGGTAGGCGAGCCGACAACAATTGACCGACAAGCTTCTTTTACGTCAGATTTTGGTCTTTCATGCAGCCAATTCCAAACGGGCCGACTAAATAATGAGTCTGGAGAGTTCAGCAACCCTTCCACATCCATCATACCAGTGTCCGCTGCTGGAATTCTTTGTTCGTTTTGAAGGTCTTGCTCAAGAAGATTTATCCAAGTCAGAGTTTCTCGCTCTAGCTCTTCTGCATGATTAGTAGACAAGGATTCATCTGGTTCGTACTCGTTTTGTATTCTATTTTTATACTGTGTTACTTTCCCTGCTACAGGAGAATCAATATCTCTTGATTGGAGAATCACTTTAACAAGCTCTAACGTGGACAGAATTTTATCCCCTTCTTCTCGGCCAACTTCGTATCCATTCTTTCCCGCTTCTCGAAGATACCCGATGGCGAGACCAAGCGTAAACGAATCAGATAGATTGAGATGCTGACTGTCTCTTGTCGAGCCAGCAAAGCCGCCAGAATTATTTAAACTAGTTTTCCCGAAGTCGCTCATATTGGTTATTAAATAGCAATGGATGTTAACTTTTTTCAATGTATGAACCTGTTCCTTGCCTAACTGATCTGGACTTAAAGCATTAAACCGGGAAATCTCCAGGCTAAATCTCACCTCAGATTCCCGATTCCTGTTTTTACTTTGCTCCCACCGCCCTAGGAGAGTTTGAGACAGAGAGACAATTACTTAGAGAACTTCAAGATATGTTTAGTAGGTTTGAATAACGAATCTAACTTCGAATTATGTCTGTCTCGACTGCGACCATTCGGCCATATTTCCATACACTGACCGAGATGACGAGATAACATCCGCGCTCTGTGCTCTCCAAGGTGAGTGGATTCATTTATGGATGTACTGGGAATTACGGATACTGTAGGCGTTTTCGCCATTTGCCGTCTGCGGAACCGTTTCGCTCCTCGTCTTTTCGGGGTGGTTAGCCGAGTGTGACCTGATCAGACCCGGATTGCCTGAACTATATTCGACGGACCTTCTATATCTAATACGAAAGATGAACGCACTACGAATTGACCACGTTCACCTCCGAATCCCGGAGGACGAGATCGAGCACGCAGTCGAATTTTATCAGGGCCACCTCGGGTTCCCGCTCGAAGGATTCGACGAGTACGAAGCGGGTGAGACACCGATTTTCCACTTCCGGCTGACACCAGACACGATTATCCACGTGAGACCGACCGACGAGTTCGTCCACCCTGAACGCGAGAACTTCGATCACCTCGCAATCATTCTGAACGAGGATATCAAAGACGTCAAGCAGGAACTCGAGGACGCCGGCGTCATTATCGAGCGAGAAGGGACGCCCTACGGTGCGACTGGTGAAGCCCCAGCAATCTACGTTCGAGATCCGTTCGGCTATCTTCTCGAACTCAAAGAACCCGTCGTGGAAACAGCCTAATCGACGCACGCACACGACCACCAACTACAATTCAGCACATATGGGACGCCTCATCGACGGCCACTGGAAGACGACTGACGAATTGACCGAGAACGACCAGAATCGAAGTGACGATGGATTCCGGGAGCGGGTCTCCCCGGACTCTCGATATCCCCCGGAATCGGGACGCTATCACCTGTACATCGCCCGCGCCTGTCCATGGGCACACGGGGCTACCCTCGTCCGGAAACTGCTCGGGCTTGAGGACGTCATCTCAATGGACATCGTCGACCCCGACCGTGGGGCCGGTGGCTGGCAGTTCACCCCTGACAAACCCGGCTGTACGCCGGATTCCATCCACGATTCGGACTTCCTCCACGAAGTCTACACAGCAGCCGACCGGGAGTATACTGGCGGCGTCACCACGCCAGTCCTCTGGGACCGAGAGGACGGGACTATCGTCAACAACGAGTCCATCGAGATCATGCAGATGCTCGCGACGGCGTTCGCTGACCACACCGACGAGTACGACCTGTACCCGGCGGGCAAGCGTGACCGCATCGACGCGGTCGTCGAGAAACTGCACGAACCGATTCTCAAAGGCGTGTATACTGCCGGCTTCGCGGACTCCCAGGACACCTACGAGAGAGCAGTCGAGGCCATGTTCGACGCCCTCGACTACTGGGAGGACGTGCTCGATAACCAGCGATTCCTCGTCGGGGATTCACTCACCACCGCCGATCTTCGACTGTTCCCCGCGCTGGTCCGGTTCGACCCCGTCTACTACACGCATTTCAAGTGTAACATCCGACGACTCGTCGACTATCCCAACCTCTGGGGATACACGCGCGACATTTACCAACACGACGGCGTCTCAGAGACGGTTAATCTCGACCACATCAAGAAGCACTACTACCGGAGTCACACGGATATCAATCCGACCGGATTCGTGCCGGTCGGACCGAATATCGATTTTACGGCCTCTCACAGTCGCAAACGAACAGTAAGTAAATGACATCGGCCCAATGAGTCCCTATATTCGAAGTCACTGGGGAGAGAAGCGGTCCATATGAATCGTTCCAACTCGCCCGAAACAGGATTCATCGATCCGAGTGGGGCTAACGCCGAAGCCATCCGGGATCTCACCGAGGACGTGCTCGATCAGCTCCTCGGGCAGCTCGGAGCGGCCGAAAAGCGGTCGCCGTTACCTGACGAGTCGACCGCCCCTACGGGAACGATTCCAGAATCACCACGGTCCCAGACCGACCTTCTCGACGACCTCGAGACCATCGCTGCTGGGTCGATGAACCCCGCGCATCCGGGATATATCGGTCATATGGATACGATGCCGACGACGGTATCGGTACTGGGTGACCTCGTCGCATCGGCGGTCAACAACAATATGTTGAGCGTGGAGATGTCGCCAGTATTCTCGGAACTCGAGGTCCGGTTGACCGAGACCATCGCCAGCGAGTTCGGCCTCGGCCCCAACGCCGGTGGGGTCCTCGCCAGCGGGGGGTCACTCGCGAACCTACATGCCCTCTCGGTCGCTCGAAACCAAGCATTCGATGTTCACGACGATGGGCTCGCCGGACTGGATGGTGAGCCGGTGCTGTTCGCGTCAGACGTTGCACACACCTCCCTACAGAAAGCCGCGATGCTGCTGGGGCTCGGGACCGACGCGGTCGTCGCCGTCGAAACGAACGCGAACTCTCGAATGAAGCCGAGCGCGCTGAACCAGGCGGTCGAACAGGCCGAACGAGACGGTCGCGTGCCCTTCTGTGTCGTCGCGACCGCTGGCACGACCACGACTGGGAACATCGACCCGCTCCCGGCGGTTCGTGATGTCGTCGATGAACATGACCTGTGGTTCCACGTCGACGCGGCCTACGGCGGGGCGCTCGTCTTCTCCGAAGCCGAACGGGACCGACTGGATGGCATCGAGGGGGCCGACTCCGTGACGTTCAACCCCCAGAAGTGGTG